>NZ_JBKJAD010000014.1:0-111427 GCF_048146105.1 Azonexus caeni | reverse complement strand
ACGGAAAATGAACAAAATGCCACGAGAATCCCCGTACCGGACCACAAAAATCAGCCCACTTCCCGGTCAAATCACCTTCACCTGCTTCATTCTCCAGGGCTCGGTGAATTGTTCAGCGTTTCCTTAACGTGAGGGAGCGCATTCATGTCACAAGACAGCTTTGAAGACTGGCGCCAGCGGCGCCACGCCGAACTGGCCGGCCCCGAGAGCTGGCTCGGACTGGTCGGCCTGTTCTGGCTGGAGGACGAAGTGTCCAGGGTTGGCAGCGCCGACGATTGTGTCGTCCGTCTGCCCGCCGGGCCATCGCATCTGGGCGATCTGCTGAGGCGCGATGGTGGCGTCGTCTGGCGTCCGAACGACGCGCCCGAGTGTTCATTGGCGACCGACCGCGACGGCAGGCCCGACGTCGTCGATCATCAACTGCTGTCGTTCTTCGTCGTCGAGCGCGACGGCAAGCTGGCGGTTCGGGTCCGTGACCGGGACTGGGTGCGGCAACGGCCTTTCGATGGTGTCGAGTATTTTCCCGAAGACCCGGCCTGGGTCGTCGAAGCCGACTGGCTGCCGTTGGCGGCGCCGCTGACCCTGGAAGTGCCGAATGTCAGTGGCGACCTGAAGCCGGTGACGGTAAGTTTCCAGGCGGTTTTCGAGATTGCTGGCCAGCGCCTGGCCTTGCTGCCGATGTCGGTCGGCGAGCACGAGGTCTTTTTTGTTTTCCGGGATCGCAGCAGTGGCCGAGATACCTACGGCGCTGGCCGTTTCCTGAAGATGAAAGCGGCAGTGGACGGCAAGATCCGTCTCGATTTCAACCGCGCCTTCAATCCGCCCTGCGCCTTCACGCCGTTTGCCACCTGTCCGCTGCCGCCGCCGGAAAACTGGCTGCCGCTGGCGGTGACGGCGGGCGAAAAACGCTGGCGAGGCGACCACTGAGGCTGGGCGTGAGGCGTTGTCATGCTGCATTGCAACATGATAATATAAGCGATTAGTAATAATCTTGTGGAGTCTGTCATGCTGCGTTTCGACATCGCCCCGGTCTGTTCGAATGCCTATCGCCTGCAGGCGACGATGAGCTTCGTCATCGCCGCGTTGTACCTGTTTACCCCCTATCAGTGGGTTTCCGTCCTGCTGGCGCTGGGTGGCTTGCTGCGTGGTTTCGTTTCGCCGCACAAATGTCTTTCCTACCTGGCTTTTGCCCGCGCGACCGGCAAGCTGGGGATAGCCCGGATGCAGAATGCCGGTTCCAAGATGTTCGCCGACAAGATCGCCGGCGTCGCCGGCACGGCGATGTTCGTCACCTGGCTGCTCGGTTCCGGCGTCGGTGTGGTACCGGCCTACGCCATCCTGATCTTCGCCTTCATCGACCTGGCGACCGGCTTCTGCGCCGCCTGCTGGGCCTACGGTGCCTGGTACAAATTCCGCCAAGCCTGACACATTGTCAGGGCAATGAAAAAGCGTGGGCCAGCACGCTTTTTTCATTTTGTGGGGGTTGATTTCCCATAGTAAAATCGCCACCCGAAAACCGATCATACGGTTTCAGAAGAAAACTATACATACAAGGCGCCACCCGACCGGGCGTGCCGTTGCGGATGAGGGTTGTACGATGTTCTGGAGCAACAATCGCCGAGTCGGCGAGCTTGAACGCTCGCTGGCCGAGGGAGCGCGCCGCGAAGCGGCGTTGTCCGAGGAAATCGCCGCGCTCAGGCGCGACCTGGCGGCACAGGCGTTAGCGCAGCGCGAGAAGGAGGTCGAATGCGACACCCTGCGCGAGATCGTCCGCAATCTGGCCCTGTTCGGTGATTCGCTGGGCAGTTCGCAAGCCAGCCTCGGTGACATGGCCAACCTGCTGAAGGAGGAGAAGCAGCAGGCCGTCCAGGCGGCTGAAGTTTCCCGGGCGAGCGGCCAGACGACCACCGAGATCGCTGCCAACCTGCACCGCCTGGCCGAGGATTCCGCCCAGGCTGCCCGCGAGGTCGATGTGCTGGCCCACCAAGCGAGCGAGATCGGCGCCATCGTCCAGTTGATCCACGAGATCGCCGACCAGACCAACCTGCTGGCGCTCAACGCGGCAATCGAAGCGGCCCGCGCCGGCGAGGCCGGGCGCGGTTTCGCGGTGGTGGCCGACGAGGTGCGCAAGTTGGCCGAGCGCACCGCCAAGGCGACCAAGGATATCGATGGCCTGGTGACCAGCATCCGCCAGGACTCCAACGCCGCCAAGACGGCGATGGAAACCCTGGCCCATACCGCCGACGACTACAGCGAGCGTGGCAACCGGGCGACCGACGACATGAACCGGCTGATCGGCCTGTCGCAGAAGATGGAGCAGGTGATCGCCGGCAGCGCGCTTAAAAGCTTCGTCGAAGTGGCCAAGGTCGATCACCTGGTGTTCAAGTTCCGCATCTACCTCGGCCTGTTCGGTATCGAACAGGTCGATCCGGCGAACGTCGCCTCGCATACCACCTGCCGGCTCGGCAAATGGTATTACGAAGGCGAGGGCCACGACTGTTTCAGCCGCCTGGGCGGCTACCGCGAGATCGAAGCGCCGCACATCGACGTCCATCGCTACGGCATCGAGGCGCTGAAGGCGCGGCTGGCCGGCGATTACCCGGGCATGCTGCGCCATGTCCAGGCAATGGAGCGCTCAAGCATGCAGGTTCTCGACAGCCTGCAGCGCATGGCCGACGCTGCCGCCGACAGTCCGGACCTGCTCTGCCTTTCTCGCTGATTCCGGACACGGCAACGACAACCCGGCCGCGGCCGGGTTTTTTCATGGCCGGAAAAATTCCTCCAGTTCGGCGAAGACCGCGTGCTCGGCGTGGTGCCGCCGGACACTGGCAACGTCTTCGAGTTTTTCCAGTTGCCGGATCATCTGCGGCAGCCGCTGGTCTTCATTGACCAGCAGCCAGATCCGGCTCTGCCGGCCGTCGCCGACCGGCAGGCAGAGGATGCCTTCGACGTTGTAGGCGCGGCGCGAGAAGAGGCCGACGACGTGCGACATCACCCCAGGGTGGTTGGCGACGTCGATCTGCAGCACGGCGCGCGCCACGGCGCGGGATTCGTTGCGGGTCAGGGCGTTCATGCTTGGGCTCCGATCATGTCACGGTTGGCGGCGCCGGGCGGCACCATGGGATAGACCATCTGTTGCGCGTCGATACGGGCGTGGATCAGGCACGGGCCGGGGCGGGCGAAGGCCTCGGCGAGTGCCGCCAGCGGGTTGGCGGCGGCGTCGAGATCGACGGCGGCGATGCCGAAGGCGCGGGCGGCGGCGGTGAAGTCGGGCTGCACCTGGAAGGTCGAGGCGACCGGCCCTTGGCCGTAGAACATCGTCTGCTGCTGGTGCACCAGGCCGAGCGCGGCGTTGTCGAGGAGCACGATCTTGAGGTTGGCCTGCACCTCGGCGGCGGTCACCAGTTCCTGGATGTTCATCAGGATCGAGCCGTCGCCGGTGAAGCAGACCACGGTCCGCTCGGGCGCGGCGAGCGCGGCGCCGATCGCCGTCGGCACGCCGAAGCCCATCGTTCCCAGCCCGCCGGAAGTCAGCCACTGCCGGGGCCGGCGCAGCGGGTAGGCCTGCGCCACCCACATCTGGTGCTGGCCGACGTCGGTGACGACGATCGCCGCGTCGTCCAGACAGGCGGCGACGCAACGGATCAGCCCGAAGTGCGAGCGCGGGTCGGCCAGCCCGGGCAGCGGTTGCGGGTGCGCGGTTTTCAGCGCGTCGACGCGCTCGTTCCAGGCGCTCCGGGGATTCTCCGGGAGCAGCGGCAGCAGGCGGGCGAGCGCCTCGCCGAGGTCGGCGACGATGCCGACATGGGCGGCCTTGATCTTGTCCAGTTCGGCGGCGTCGATGTCGATATGGACGATCTTCGCCTGCGGGCAGAAGGCGGCGACCTTGCCGGTGGCGCGGTCGTCGAAGCGGGCGCCGACGGCGATCAGCAGGTCGCATTCCTCAAGCGCCAGATTGGCGCAGGGGGCGCCGTGCATGCCCAGCATGCCGAGCGACAGCCGGTGATCGACCGGCATCGCGCCGAGCGCCATCAGCGTCATCACGGTTGGCAGGTTCGCTTTTTCGGCGAGGTCGAGCGCCAGCCGCGAGGCGCCGGCGTGGATGACGCCGCCGCCGAGGTAGAGGATGGGGCGCCGTGCCGCGCCGATCAGCGCAGCCGCTTCGGTCAGCGCCATGCCGTCGGCCGGCGCCACCGGGCGGCGGCAGCCGGGTTCCGGCCAGTCGGCGATTTCGATGGCGCGGGTCTGCACGTCCTTGGGAATGTCGATCAGCACCGGCCCGGGCCGTCCGGAAGCAGCGATGGCGAAGGCGCGGGGAATCACCTCGAGCAGTTCCTCGGTCGAGGAAACCAGGAAGTTGTGCTTGGTGATCGGCAGCGACAGTCCGTAAACATCGACTTCCTGGAAGGCATCGGTGCCGATCATCGCCCGCGGCACCTGGCCGGTGATCGCCACCAGCGGGATCGAATCGAGCTTGGCGTCGGCGATCGCCGTCAGCAGGTTGGTCGCGCTCGGCCCGGAAGAGGCGAGGCAGACGGCGACTTCGCCGGAAACCCGGGCCATGCCCTGGGCGATGAAGCCGGCGCCCTGTTCGTGGCGGGGCAGGACGTGGCGGATCGTGGTCGACTCGCCGAGGGCATCGTAGATCGGCAGGATGGCGCCGCCCGGGTAGCCGGTCAGCAGGCGCACGCCCTGGCGTTCGAGGAGACGCACGGTGAGTTGCGCGCCGGTGAGGGTTTCGGTCATTGAGGACTCCTTGCGGTTTCTGGCGATTCCGGGAGGCTCAACGAAAAACCCCGCCGGTGGCGCCGGCGGGGTTTGGGGGAAACTGTCTGCTGCTTACCCGATCCGCGACGGCGCGTGCGCGACGACACCTACGACGATGACGCGTACGACGACCGGCGATACTGCGCGGGCAGCAAACGGGAAGCGGGTCGGGGGGGTGGTCATCGACGTTGCGGGATGCGGAAAGTGGCTGAGCGGCGACTATCGCCGATTTTCCGGCGAAAAACAACAGCGGAATGAATGGGGTTATTGCCTGCCTGCGCAACTTCACCCTTGACCTTGGGAGAGGAAAGTGACAGATTCGATTCAAATAATAAATATTGGAGAAAGCAATGCGGCAACGTCTGCACTACATCCCGATTTCCGAGGCAGTCGAAGGCATGGTGCTGGGGGCTCCGCTGGCCATTGCCGACCATGGCGTGACCAATTTCACGCTGCCGGCCGGCAACCCGCTGACCGAAGGCAACCTGCACCAGATTGCCATGCGCCACGGTGAATTCGTCTGCATCCGCGAAGACGATCCGCGCAGCGATGCCGAGCGCGACGCCGATCTGGTGAGGGAAAAGGCCCGTCTGGACCGCATCTTCGCCCAGGCCGACCGTTCGCAGCCGGCGCTGGCCGCGCTCTATGCGGCGGTGCTGGCCTACCGGAGCCTGTGATGCCGCTGCACCTGAGTGAAAGCGATGTCGTCCGCCGGTCGGCGCTGTTGCCGGCCTTCCCGACCGTGGTCAACGACCTGCTGCAGACGCTGGACGACGACAACGCGACGATCGGTGCGCTGATCCAGCTGGTCGGGCGCGATCCGGTGATCACCGCGCGCGTGCTGTCGATCGCCAATGCGGCGGCGATGGGCGGGCGCAACCAGCGCGACCTGCGCGACATGCAGGTCGCCGTCTCGCTGATCGGCCTCGCCAAGGTCAGGGAAATCGTGCTCGCCGTGGCGCTCGCCGAGTTTTCCCGGGAAAGCCGCATGGGCAGCCACTTCTGGGAACACAGCGTGGCGGTTGGCGTGGCCGCCCAGGAACTGGCCAGGATCGGTCACCTGTCGCAGGATTTCTCGCTGGTCTGCGGCTTGCTGCACGACATCGGCCAGCTCTGGATGGCGCGTTGCCATCCGCTGGAGTTCCAGCTGGTGCGCATGAGCCTGGAGCAGGACGAGGGACTCGACGTCATCGACGCCGAGCGCCGGGTGTTCGGCATCGATCATTGTGCTATCGGCCGCTTGCTGGCGATGGCCTGGCGGCTGCCGGCGTCGGTGGTGGCAGCGATCGAGCACCACCATGACGTCCAGCCGCCGGCCGACAAGCTGGTCGCGGTGACCCACGTCGCCGAAGTCGTGGTCAATGCCCTCGACCTGGCCGCGCACCAGAAATCGCGGGTTACCCACCTCGCCGCGAGCGCCTGCGAGTTGATCGGCCTGAACTGGAGCGATGACCTCGGTTACCTGTTCGGCCGCATCGAGGCACGCAGCCACTATCTGACCCGCATCTTCTTCTGATCACGCGGGCGGCGTTCCGCCATCGAGCAGCACCGGCCAGATCCGCCAGTGACCGCAGGCCGAGCGGGCGCGCCGCTCGCTGCCGTGCCAGCCGCCGCCGTCGCACAGACCGATGTCGGTTTCGGCGGCGATGGCGACGCTGCCCGGGGTCGTGCCGACGGCGCGCGGGCCGCTCCAGCACTGGCAACTGGCGCAGCGCTTGCGGGCGACGGGCTGCAGCAGCAAGGCGGCGCTCATCGGGCTGATGCTGGCGCGGGCGGCCCGGCGACGAGTTTTTGCGGCATGGCGTTCTCCGGCAGGTTCGTGGGCGCGGCGGCGCGTCGTTCCGCCTGCCGCCATGGGATAATCGCGCACTTTTCCCGGGGGCTGCAATGGCGCTCAAATCCACTGTCTTCAAGGCCGAGCTGCAGGTGGCCGATCTCGACCGCGGCCATTTCGCCGATTACGCGCTGACCGTCGCCCGTCATCCTTCGGAAAACGACGAGCGGATGATGGTCCGCATCCTCGCTTTTGCGCTCCATGCCGGACCGGACCTGGCGTTCGGCAAGGGGCTGTCGAGCGATGACGAATGCGCGCTGCAGGAGGTCGATCCTTCCGGCGTGCTGCAGACCTGGATCGAGGTCGGCCAGCCCGATGAGACACGCATCCGCAAGGGCTGTCACCGCGCCCGGCGGGCGGTGGTGCTGACCTACGGCGCCCGTTCGGTCGATGTCTGGTGGCAGCAGATTGCACCGCAACTCGCGCGTTTCGACAATCTGACGGTACTGCGCCTGTCGGCCGAGGAGACGCAGGCGCTGGGGGCGCTGGCCGAGCGTTCGATGCGCCTTTCCTGCACCGTCCAGGAAGGCACGGTGTGGTTGTCGGCCGGCGAGCACTCGCTGCAACTGCACCCCGACACACTGTTGAGTCCGAATGCTGGTTAGAATGCCACGGTGATTTTTCCTTCACCATGAAATGAGGTTACCCAGCATGTCCAGTCAAGACGAAAACGAAACCCAGGGCGTGGTCTTCGGCGTCCTCGCCGGGGTCATCTTCGGCGTCATCGCGCTGGTCGCCGGTCTCGGCGTCTGGAAGGCGAGCCAGTCGGCGCCGGCAGCGATGGTGGCGGCGGAAAGCGATATCGCGCCGGTCGGCGAGGCGCTGGCCAAGGTCTATTTCGCGGTCGGTTCGGCGGCGCTCGGCGACGGCGACCTGATGGTCGTCGCGCGGACGGTCGATGCCCTGGCCGCGAAGAGTGACGGCATCGTCCTGCTTTCCGGTTTCCATGACGCTTCCGGCGATCCGCAACAGAACGCCGAACTGGCTCGGCAGCGGGCGCAGGCGGTGCGCGATGCGCTGCTCGCTGGCGGCGTGGCCGCAGAAAAGGTCAGGATGCGGCGCCCGGAATCGACGCTGGGCAGCGGCAGCGCCGAGGAAGGTCGGCGGGTCGAGATTCGCGTCCAGTAGTTCGGGGAGGCCGGCTTAGCGGTGCAGGACGCGCCACAACAGATCGACGCCGGCGACGACCAGATCGCCGATGTCGAGGTTGTTGAAGCGTTCGCGCTGTTCGCGTTCGAAACGGGATTTTTCCCGTTCGCGCATGACGATGGCGTCGCCGAGCATTTCGACGTCGCGCCGGCTGCGCTGGACCTCGGCCTGGTCGAGCCGGTCCAGGGTCTTTTCGACGGCGGCCGGGTCGAGGATGGCGATCGGCGCCCGGCAGTGGCGGCAGGCGTGGTCCTGGCGGATGTCGATCGGCGCGCCGCAACCGGTGCAACGGACGATGCTGACCTTGCTCGCCAGTTCGTCGATTTCGGCCGGCGACAACTGGCGGACGAAGCCCTTTTCAATCATCAACTGGGCGAAGGTCGTGAACCGTCCATGCTTCTGCAGGCAGCGGTGGTAGTTGAAGTGGCCGCCGTGCTTGGAAACGTCGAGACCTTGCAGCAGGCGCTCGTTGCAGCGCGGGCATCGTAGCACGTCGCGCAGCGGCAGGCGCGGCGCTTCCCGGTATTCATGGATCAGGCGGAACAACTCGATGACGCCGCCCGGCGTGATCTGCACGCTTTCGAATTCGTCGAACCAGACGCCGTGGCAGTGGAAGCAGAGGTCGAGAACGACCTCGCCGTGCAGGTTGCGTTCGAAGCGCCGCTTTTCCATCGGCTGACCGCAGGAGGGACAGGGCGTCGGTTTCATCCGCAGGCGGCGGTCGGCCGGATGCTGCCGAGGTTAAGGGTGACGCCTTTCTTCATCTTGCCGACGACATGCATCTCGCAGGCCTTGCAGTCGAACTTGAGGATCAGCTTTTCGTTGCCGTTGATCAGCGTCATCGGGTCCGGCTTCAAGTGTTTCACCTCCTTCGGGCAGAGGTTGAAACTATAGCGCAGGCAGTGGCGGGTGATCATCAGCGAGACCATGCCTTTTTCATGGCCGGCCTCGTAGGCTTCCTCAATCAACCGCACGCCGTGTTTCTCGTAGAAAGCGCGGGCCTTGGTGTTGAAGACGTTGCCGAGGTAGCTCAGTTCGTCCTGCGGGTAGGGCGCCGGATCGGTCGCCGGCGCCGCGCGCGGCGGCCGTGGATGGCTGGCGAGGCGGGCGGCTTCGAGTTGTTCGGCGGCCTCGCGGCGCAGCGCATTGATCGCGCCGACCGGCAGGAACCAGGGCTGGGTCAGTTGCAGGTCGACGGCTTCGGCGACGAACATCGTGTTGCCGAACTTGCCGAGATTTTCCTTCAGCTTGCCCAGCGCAGCCTCCGGATTCTGTGCCAGTTCGCGGCCGATCCGCTCGTCGCGGGGCAGGCTGACGGCGACGCTGACCTGGTCCTCGTCGATCAAACTGAGCACGAAAGCATCGGCCTGCTCGGCGAAAAGCGCCTTGACACTCACGCGGCGCTCGGCCGAGTCCTTTTCCAGCGCCCGTTCGAACTCCTGGTCGCGGTTGCGGAACAGCGTGGTGCCTTCGCTCAGCTCGGTCGGCATCTCGGCCGGGTAAAGCCTGCCGCCCTCGACCCGGTTGATGCGCATCCCCTGGACGTCGCCTTGTGCGTCGTGGAAGCAGACACCGTCGCCGTTGTGGAAGATTTCGGCGGTATTGACGGTGAGCCAGCCGTCGCCGATTTCGGCGACCTCGCCGATCGGCTCGCCGACGAAGGCCGGCGAATCGAAGGCGCCGATGTCGTCCTGGCGGCCGCCGGCAAAGTAGTCGGTGTAGCCGCGGTTGAAGGTCTTTTCCGGTTGCGGCGTGAAGGTGAAGGTCGAACGGCCGCTGGAAGCGCGCACGTAGCGCGGGTCGGCGGCGATGATCTCATCGAGCAGCGTGCGGTAGTGGGCGGTGATGTTCTTGACGTAGGACAGGTCCTTCAGCCGGCCCTCGATCTTGAACGAGGAGACGCCGGCATCGATCAGCGCACGCAGGTTGTCCGACTGGTTGTTGTCCTTCATCGACAGCAGGTGCTGGTTCTCGGTGATCGTTTTGCCCTTGTCGTCGACCAGGGTGTAGGGCAGCCGGCAGGCCTGCGAACACTCGCCGCGGTTGGCGCTGCGCCCGGTGTGGGCGTGGCTGATGTAGCACTGTCCGGAATAAGCGACACAGAGCGCGCCATGCACGAAGTACTCAAGCGACAGCGTCGTCGCGGCGGCGACCTGGCCGATTTCGGCGATGCTCATCTCGCGCGCCAGCACGATCTGCGAGAAGCCCGCGTCCTCCAGGAACTTTGCCTTGGCCGGGTTGCGGATGTCGGTCTGGGTGCTCGCATGGAGTTGAATCGGCGGCAGATCGAGTTCGAGCAGGCCCATGTCCTGGATGATCAGGGCATCGGCGCCGGCGTCGTACAACTGCCAGGCGAGCTGGCGGCTGGCTTCGAGTTCGCTGTCGTGCAGGATGGTGTTCAGCGCGACGAAGACCTTGGCCCGGAAACGGTGGGCGAAATCGCACAGGCGTCGGATTTCGCCGACATCGTTGCCGGCGCCGTAACGGGCGCCGAAAGCCGGGCCGCCGATGTAAACGGCGTCGGCGCCGTGCTTGATGGCTTCGATGCCGAAGTCGGCGTTCTTGGCCGGGGCCAGGAGTTCGAGGGGGTGCTGGATACGCGTCATGGCGCCTTAGTAGGTGAAACGGGGAGCAAGTTCCTCGATGTTGAACTCGCGCAGGATGGCTTCGGCCCGCTCGCGGGCGTTCTTGCGCGGCTTGCCGCGCAGGCTGGCGATGATCAGTTCGTTCTTCATCGAGTGCTCCCAGCCGACCAGTTCGGTGACGGTGACGTCGTAACCATGGGATTCCAGCAACAGGCAGCGCAGCACGTTGGTCAGGTGGCTGCCCAGTTCGCGGGTGTGGATCGGGTGCCGCCACAGTTCGGCCAACGGCGTCCGTGCCAGCGATTCGGCCTTGCGCGCGCGCATCGTCGCGGCGACCTCGGCCTGGCAGCAAGGCACCAGGACGATGTGGCGGGCTTGTCGTGACAAAGCGAAACGAATTGCGTCATCGGTCGCCGTATTGCAGGCGTGGAGGGCGGTAACGACGTCGACGGAGGACGGCAGGTCGGTCGAAGCCAGTGCTTCCTCGACTGTGCTGGCGATGAAGCGCATCCGCGGAAAGCCCAGCCGCTGCGCCAGTTCGCGGGATTTCTCGACGAGTTCCGGGCGGCTTTCGATGCCGATGACCTCGCCGCTGGCACGACTCTTGATATAGAGATCGTAAAGGATGAAGCCGAGGTAGGACTTGCCGGCGCCATGATCGACCAGGGTTTCCATGCCATCGAGCAGCGGCTCGATGAACTGGGCGAGATGGTAGACCTGCTTGAGCTTGCGGCGGCTGTCCTGATTGAGTTTGCCGTCGCGCGTCAGGATGTGCAGTTCCTTGAGCAGTTCGATCGACTGCCCGGGACGGATTTCCGGAATGGCGGCGGTGACGTTCTGTTTTTTCATGGGGCGATTATCTCATTCAAACTTTGCCGACTTGCGTGTCAACCGGAACGCGATCGCCTCGTTAATGGAAGCATGGTGCAATCGCACCGTATCTCACGGAGAAATGAATGGGCAGTCTGAGCAACGAATCCTTCGAGCAGTTTCTGGATTCCCTGAAGAAGGCAGGTATCTCGATTTCCAACGAAGCCCAGTTGCGCGAGCGACTGGCCGAGGCACAGCGCTGGCGCTACGCTTTCCAGACGCTGGCTGCCAACGGCAAGAGCATCGGCATCTGTTTCGAGGACCATTCCGACGGCAGCAACCAGGCCGAGATCGAACGTGCTTTCGTCGAATTCCAGTTTTCCGAAAAGAGCAAGGCGGTTTTTTCCGCCAGCCTCAAGCACTGATTAACGAATAATCATCACATGACAACAGACGGGCGCCACCAGGGCGCCCGTCTTGTTTTGCAGCGGCCAACGGCGGCCGCCTGTCTCAGCGACTGATCGGCTTGTAGCGGATACGCTTGGGCTTGGCGCCTTCTTCGCCCAGGCGGCGGCGCTTGTCTTCTTCGTATTCCTGGTAGTTGCCCGGGAAGAAGGTCCATTGCGATTCGCCTTCGGCGGCCAGGATGTGCGTGCAGATGCGGTCGAGGAACCAGCGGTCGTGGGAGATGACCATGGCGCAGCCGGGGAATTCGAGCAGGGCATCTTCCAGCGCGCGCAGGGTTTCCACATCGAGGTCGTTCGACGGTTCATCCAGTAGCAGGACGTTGCCGCCGGACATCAGCGTCTTGGCCAGGTGCAGGCGGCCGCGTTCGCCGCCGGACAGATTGCCGACCAGCTTGCCCTGATCGCCGCCCTTGAAATTGAAGCGGCCGATGTAGGCGCGGCTGGGCATCTCGAACTTGCCGATCTGGAGAATTTCGCTGCCCTGCGCCAGTTCGTCGAACACCGTCTTGCTGCCGTCGAGGCAGTCGCGCGACTGGTCGACGTAGGCGAGCTTGACCGTCTGGCCGATCTTCACCTCGCCCGAATCCGGCTGTTGCTGGCCGGTGATCATCTTGAACAGCGTCGACTTGCCGGCGCCGTTCGGGCCAATGATGCCGACGATGGCGCCGGGCGGGATGGCGAAGCTGACGTTGTCCATCAGCAGTTTGTCGCCGAAGCACTTGCTGACGTTGTTGAATTCGATGACCTGATCGCCCAGGCGCTCGCCGACCGGAATGAAGATTTCCTGGGTCTCGTTGCGCTTCTGGTATTCGTGGCTGGACATTTCCTCGAAGCGGGCCAGACGGGCCTTGGACTTGGCCTGGCGCGCCTTCGGGTTGCTGCGCACCCATTCCAGTTCCTGCTTCATCGCCTTCATGTGGGCGTCGACCTGCTTGTTTTCGGTCTCCAGGCGGGCTTCCTTCTGCTCCAGCCAGGACGAGTAATTACCCTTCCAGGGAATGCCATGGCCGCGGTCGAGTTCGAGAATCCACTCGGCGGCGTTGTCGAGGAAGTAGCGGTCGTGGGTGACGGCGACGACGGTACCGGGGAAGCGCACCAGAAACTGTTCCAGCCATTCGACCGATTCGGCGTCGAGGTGGTTGGTCGGCTCGTCGAGCAGCAGCATGTCGGGTTTCGACAGCAGCAGCTTGGCCAGCGCCACGCGGCGCTTCTCGCCGCCGGACAGGACGCCGATCTTGGCCTCCCAGGGCGGCAGGCGCAGCGCGTCGGCGGCGATTTCCATCTGGTGTTCGGTGTCGGCACCGCCGGTGGCGATGATCGCTTCCAGGCGGGCCTGTTCTTCGGCCAGTTTGTCGAAGTCGGCTTCCGGATCGGCGTAGGCGGCATAGACCTCGTCGAGCTTGGCCTGCGCCTGCATGACTTCGCCGAGCGCCGATTCGACTTCCTCACGCACGGTCTTGTCGGCGTCGAGTTGCGGCTCCTGTGGCAGGTAGCCGATCGACACCCCGGCCAGGTGTTGGACCTCGCCGTCGTATTCCTTGTCCACGCCGGCCATGATCTTGAGCACGGTCGATTTGCCGGCGCCGTTGAGGCCGAGCAGACCGATCTTGGCGCCGGGGAAGAAGGAAAGGGAAATGTCCTTGATGATCTGCCGCTTGGGCGGAACAATCTTGCTCACGCGGAGCATACTCATCACATACTGAGCCATGAATCTGCCTGTCAAAAAAAGGGGGAAGTCCCGCAGTCTACGAGGCTTCCCCTTAAATGACCAGTTTTGTGTTCAGGCTGAGAGTGCGTTCAATATCGGTGGGCTGCTCCTTTCTGCCGACAGGGCGTTGATGTCACCGCACAATTCGCCGCCTTCGGCGATCACCAGCTTGCCGTAGCGGATTTTTCCGCTGACCCGGCCGGTGGCGTGGATGACCAGTTGTGAACGGGCGGTCAGTTCGCCATCGAAGCTGCCGTGGATTTCGGCTACGTCGATGCTGACCTTGCCGGAGAATGCACCCTTGTCGGCGATGCGGATGACCCGGCTGTCCATTGTCGCCTCCACCCGTCCTTCAACAACCAGCATGTCGCAGTCCAGGATTTCAGCGCCCTTGAGCTTGACGTCCGGACCGACAATGAGGCGGGCTCCCTTTTCCTTTTCGATGGATTGATCTTGTTGTGGTGTTGACACCGCGAGGTTTGCGGTGGCGCTGGCGCTACTCGGTGCCGCGGATGTTTCGGGTTTGATGGCGGTTTCCGGGCGGTTTGCACTGAGTGCGCCTGGGGTTGGTGCGCCGTTGCTGTCCCTGCGGTTGAGGCTGTTATTCTGAATTCCTGGTGCTGAACTGGATTTGATGAACATGTAGTCTCCTGGAAGGGGTCGGGGTTGTGCTGATTTCGTTGCGATAAGCGTGCCAGCTTTTCAAAACCCATTGGATTCATCATGTTACGGGGGTTTGTCAGCAATTTTCCGACACCGCTGTCGGCATTTGGCGACAGTTTTTTTGTGTGGGTTCCGGAAGTCATTCAGGACAAGGGGATAGAATGTCGCTTCTTTCCGACACTGGTTTATGTTCATGATTCGACTGGGTTTTTAGATGAGGTGGCTGTCCTTTCGGCAGGGCTTGCTGGCCGGCTTCATGATCGTTGTTCTGCTGCTGGGTGGCGTCGGGATTCACGGCTGGTTGTTGCTTGAAGGCATGGTGGCGCAGAGCCGTGAGAGCAATGCCCAGGCCTTGCAACTGAGTACTGCGGTGCAGGCGCTGGGCGAGCGCAGCGTCGATATCGAACGTAGTGCCCGGCAATATCTGGTGCTCGGTGATGCCTTGCTCCGCGAACGTTTCGATGCCCATCTCGCCGGTGCGCTGGAGCAACTGGTGCGGATCGAGGCGATGCCGGCGGAAACGCTGGTTGTCTTGTCCGGACGCTGGCGGGAACAGGCCGGTCTGCTGCGTGACGGTATCGAGCAGACCCCGCCGCGCAACAATCTTGCCGAACAGCTCGATCGTCTGGCGGCGCTCAACGACGAAATCCAGGCGGCGGCCAAACGCTGGATCGATGGTGGGAATGTTCGCCTGCTCGATCAACTGGAACGGCGTCGCGTCGAGCTCGGCAGCCGCCTGGCGCTTGCGCTGCTGGGGGCCGTCCTGGTCGCCATGGCGATGGGCTGGTGGCTGGTGCGTGCCGTGCGGCAACTGGAAAAGGCGATCGGCCGCCTGGGCGAGGGGCGTTTTGATGCTTCCATCGAAGTCAGTGGTCCTGCCGACCTGCGGCGGCTCGGCCGCCACCTCGACGGCTTGCGCAACCATCTGGCGGGTCTCGAGGCGGATCGCGAGCGTACCCTGCGCCATGTGTCGCATGAACTGAAAACGCCCCTGACGGCCCTGAAGGAAGGCATCGCCTTGCTCGCCGAGGAGGTGCCCGGTCCCTTGAGCGACAGTCAGCGCGAGGTGACGCGCATTCTCGGTCACAAGGTGGATAGTTTGCAGTGCCAGATAGAAAGCCTGTTGCGACTGAACGCCGCGGTATTCGAAGTGCGCCGCCTGAATCTGCTCCAGATCGATTTGCGTCAGGTCTTGTCCGAAGCTGCGCAGCGTCACGAATTGCGTGGCCAGGCACGCCAGGTCAGGATTGAGGTTGAGGCCGGGGAAGGGCGGGCCAGACTGGATCCGGGCAAGCTGGCGGTGATTCTCGACAACTTGCTGGCCAATGCCATCGATTTCAGTCCGCAGGGGGGCGTTGTCCGCCTGACGGCACAGCGGCTCAAGGGGGGGTGGCGTATCGTCTGCCGCGATCAGGGGCCGGGTGTCGCCCCCGAGGATGCGCAGCGCATTTTTGAGCCCTTTGTCCAGGGGCGCCGCGCGGCGCCGGTGGCTCGTGCCGGGAGCGGGATTGGACTTTCCATTGTCAGGGAACTCGCGCAAGCGATGCGGGCCCGGATCAAGCTTGCCGATAGCGATGTCGGCGCCGTTTTCCAACTGGATTTGCCGGATGAAAAATAGATTTTCCTGTCTGCTGCTTTTACTTGCGTCCTTGGCCGGTTGTGCCAGTGCGCCGCCGACCGCAGTTTTCCCTTCACCCGAAGAGCGGGCCTCGGCGCTCGATGCCGCGCTCGAGTATCGCCAGACGCTGGTCGGCATGAGCGGCAACGAACTGGCCCGTGAGCGCTCGGAACTGGCGGCACGCAATGCCGACCCGGAAGCGCAGATGCGGCTGGCACTGTTGCATTTGCTGCCGCGCCAGGGCAATGTCGAACTGGCCAGGCCGCTTGCCTTGCTCGAATCCGTTCTGAAGTCGTCCCGTCCCGGGGCGCTGGCCTTGCAGCCGCTGGCGCGGCTGCTGGTCGAGCAGTTGAACGAAAGACAGCGTCTGGAGGGCGCGCTGGACCGACAGGCGCAGCAACTGAAGGAAAGCCTGAAGAAGGTCCAGGAACTGCAGGAAAAGATCGATCGGCTCGCCGAGATCGAGCGCAGCCTGCCGCAGCGACCGGCGCTGCCGGCAGTGGGGAGTGCGCGATGAGCCGCGCCGGCGCCGTCGGCGCGCATGTCCTGATCATCGATGACGATGAAGATATCCGCCGGCTGCTGACCATGCGCCTGCATGCCCGGGGCTTCCGGGTCACCCCGGCAACGTCGGCCGAAGAGGGGCTGGCCAGCATCGCCGTCGATCCGCCGCGACTGGTGGTCAGCGATATCCGCCTGCCCGGCCGCGATGGCTTGTCACTGTTCGAAGAGTTGCGGACGACCCGGCCCAGTCTGCCGGTAATCCTGCTCACCGCGCACGGCACCATTCCCGATGCGGTCGAGGCGACCTCGCGCGGTGTCTTCGGTTACCTGACCAAGCCTTTCGACAGCCAGACGCTGCTCGCCAAGATCGACCAGGCGCTGCTCGTTTCCGCCGCCCCCGAGGCGCAGCCGCAGCCAACGGATGATGGCCGCTGGCTGGAGGACATCGTCTATCGCAGTACCAGCATGGCCGAGTTGCTGGCCGATGCCCGGATGGTCGCTGCTTCCGACGCCAGCGTCCTGATCCGCGGCGAAAGCGGGACCGGCAAGGAAGTCCTGGCGCGCGCCATCCACCGCGCCAGTGCGCGCGCCCAGGGGCCTTTCGTCGCCATCAATTGCGGGGCGATCCCCGAGCCCTTGCTCGAATCGGAGTTGTTCGGTCATGTCCGCGGTGCCTTCACCGGCGCCGCCAGCGCCCGTAGCGGCCTGGTTCAGGCGGCGAACGGCGGCACCTTGTTCCTCGACGAGATCGGCGACATGCCGCTGGCGCTGCAGGTCAAGCTGCTGCGTGTCCTGCAGGAGCGGGTGGTGCGTCCGGTGGGCAGCACCAGCGCCGAACCGGTGGACATCCGTCTGCTTTCGGCGACCCATCGCAATCTGGAGACGGCGATGGCGCAGGGGCAGTTCCGCGAGGATCTCTACTATCGCCTGGACGTCGTCTCGCTGACGCTGCCGCGGCTCGAGGAGCGGCGCGAGGACATTCCGCTGCTGGCGGCGCACTTCCTGCGCAAGCTGGCCGAGAAGTACGGCAAGCCGATCAGCGGCTTCGCGCCTGACGCGCTGGAGATTCTGGCGACCGCCGGCTGGCCGGGAAACGTCCGGCAATTGCTGAATGTCGTCGAACAATGCTGTGCGCTGTGTTCGACACCACTGATCCCGGCTTCCCTGGTTCAGCGCTCGCTGCGGGTGCCGGTCATGGAGGCCTTGAGTTACGCCGAGGCCAAGCGGCGTTTCGAACGGGATTACCTGGTCCGGCTGCTCAAGCTGACCGATGGCAGCGTCGCCGACGCGGCGCGCATCGCCGATCGCAACCGTACCGAGTTCTACCGCCTGCTGCAGAAATACGATCTGACGCCGGCGATGTTCCGCGGGGTGGAAGCCGGCAATGCGCCGGAGTGAGGCGAAAAAAAAGCACCGCAGTGGCGGTGCTTGCTTCGTTTTGGCGCGCCCGGAGCGATTCGAACGCCCGACCCCTTGGTTCGTAGCCAAGTACTCTATCCAACTGAGCTACGGGCGCGCTGTCTTGCGAAGCTGGATTTTCCCGAAGGTCAATCCACGGTTTCTGAATGGCGCGCCCGGAGCGATTCGAACGCCCGACCCCTTGGTTCGTAGCCAAGTACTCTATCCAACTGAGCTACGGGCGCGCTGTCAGAGCCGCGCATTATACGGGCGTGGAGCCAGATTGCAAGGGGTTTTCGCAGAAAGGGCGGACTTTGTCGCTGCGGGTACGGGGCGCGGCTCATGCCGCCGCTGCAAATGAAAAACCCCGCCGTGGCGGGGTTTCGAATTGGTGGGTGCTGACGGGGTCGAACCGCCGACATTCGCCTTGTAAGGGCGACGCTCTACCAACTGAGCTAAGCACCCGTCTGCGCCCGGCGCAGAAGGAGCGGCAGTATATCAGTTAACCGCGTCCTTGAGGCCCTTGCCAGCACGGAATTTCGGGGACTTCGCCGCCTTGATTTCCAGGCTGCCACCAGTACGCGGATTGCGGCCGGTACGGGCGGCGCGCTCACCGACGTAGAAGGTGCCGAAACCGATCAGATTGACGCTGTCGCCTTCCTTCAGTGCGCCCTTGATGGCATCAACGGCGGCGTCCAGCGCACGGCCCGCGGCGGCCTTGGAAATATCGGCAGCAGCAGCGATCTGATCGATCAGTTCAGTCTTGTTCATGTAGATCCCCTAGTGGAAGTTTGGAGTGGTGAAAATTCCGTGAGGGGCGATTTATATCCCCCCCGAAATCCTTGTGTCAAGCGGATTCTGAGCCGATCGACCGGGGTTTCGAGGGGGCTGCCGATGGCTGTTTTTTGCCATCGGCATCCGGTCTTTTAAAATCAATGGGTAAGGACCGTCTTGCTGACCGGGTCTTCACTGCCGGTCGCCAGGCCGGGCGCCGCCTCGCCGGTGTCGGGCAAGGGCTGCGGCAGGCTCTCCAGCGCGCGTTCGAGGACTTGGTCGATCCACTTCACCGGCACGATCTCGATGCGGTTCTTGAGATTTTCCGGCATTTCGGTCAGGTCCTTGGCGTTCTCTTCCGGAATCAGCGCCGTCTTCAGGCCGCCACGGACTGCCGCCAGCAGCTTCTCCTTGAGGCCGCCAATGGCCAGCACCTCGCCGCGCAGCGTGATCTCGCCGGTCATGCAGACGTCGCAACGCACCGGGATGCCCGTGTAGGACGAAACCAGCGCCGTGGTCATGGCAATGCCTGCCGACGGGCCGTCCTTGGGTGTGGCGCCCTCGGGAACGTGGATGTGGATGTCTGTCTTCTCGAACACCTCGTCCTTGATGCCGAGGCGGCGGGCGCGGGCGCGGACGACCGAGCGGGCGGCTTCGACCGATTCCTTCATGACGTCGCCAAGCGAGCCGGTGCGGATGATGTTGCCCTTGCCCGGCATGTTGGCGCACTCAATGGTGAGCAATTCGCCGCCGACCTCGGTCCAGGCCAGGCCGGTGACCTGGCCGACCTGGTTTTCCTTCTCGGCCATGCCGAAGGTGTAGCGGCGCACGCCTAGGTACTTGTCGAGGTTGCGGGCATTGACCGTGATCTTGCTGTCACGCGACTTGAGCACCAGCGTCTTGACCACCTTGCGGCAGATCTTGGAGATTTCGCGCTCAAGCGCCCGCACGCCGGCTTCCCGGGTGTAGTAGCGGACGATGTCGCGGATCGCGCTCTCGGCAACAACCAGCTCGGTCTTCTTGACGCCGTTGTTCTTCATCTGCTTGGGCAGCAGGTAGCGCATCGCGATGTTGACCTTCTCGTCCTCGGTGTAGCCGGAGAGGCGGATGACTTCCATGCGGTCGAGCAGCGGCGCCGGGATGTTCAGCGTGTTGGCGGTGGCGACGAACATCACGTCGGAGAGGTCGAAATCGACTTCGACGTAATGGTCCTGGAAGGTGTTGTTCTGTTCCGGGTCGAGCACTTCGAGCAGTGCCGACGACGGGTCGCCGCGGAAATCCTGGCCGAGTTTGTCGACTTCATCGAGCAGGAACAGCGGGTTACGGACACCGACCTTGGTCAGGCTGGTCAGGATCTTGCCCGGCATCGAACCGATGTAGGTACGGCGGTGGCCGCGGATTTCGGCTTCGTCACGGACGCCGCCGAGCGCCATGCGCACGAACTTGCGGTTGGTCGCCTTGGCGATCGACTGGCCGAGCGAGGTCTTGCCGACGCCCGGGGGGCCGACCAGGCAGAGGATCGGCGCCTTCACCTTGTCGACGCGCTGCTGCACGGCAAGATATTCGACGATGCGTTCCTTGACCTTTTCCAGACCGAAATGATCGGCGTCGAGGATCTTTTCAGCGGCGCGCAGGTCCTTGCTGATGCGCGTCTTCTTGCGCCAGGGCAGGCCGATCAGCGTCTCGATGAAATTGCGCACGACGGTGGCTTCGGCCGACATTGGCGACATCAGGCGCAGCTTCTTCAGTTCGCCCTGGGCCTTGGCCAGGCCTTCCTTGCTCATGCCGGCGGCGGCGATCTTCTTGTCGAGTTCTTCCAGATCGGCGCCGTCTTCGCCTTCGCCGAGTTCCTTCTGGATCGCCTTGACCTGTTCGTTCAGGTAGTACTCGCGCTGGCTCTTTTCCATCTGCCGCTTGACGCGGCCGCGGATGCGCTTCTCGACCTGCAGGATGTCGATTTCGGCTTCGAGCTGGGAGAGCAGGCGGTCGATGCGTTCGCGGACGTTATCCATCTCCAGCACTTCCTGCTTCTGCTCGATCTTCAGCGGCAAGTGGGCGGCGATGGTGTCGGCCAGGCGGCCGGCGTCCTCGATGCCAGTGATCGACGACAGGACTTCCGGCGGGATCTTCTTGTTCAGCTTGACGAACTGGTCGAACTGGGCGACGACGGCACGGCGCATCGCCTCGATCTCGTGGTCTTCGGTGCCCGACTGTTTGAGCGGCAGCGCGGTGGCCATGAACACCGAGGACTGGACGTCGATCGCTTCGATGCGGGCGCGCTGCGTACCTTCGACCAGCACCTTGACGGTGCCGTCGGGCAGCTTGAGCATTTGCAGGATGTTGGCCAGGCAACCGATGCTGTAAAGGTCTTCGGCTTCGGGTTCATCCTTGGCGGCCGACTTCTGGGCCACCAGCATGATCTGCTTGCCGGACTCCATGGCCATTTCGAGGGCCTTGATCGATTTCGGGCGGCCGACGAAAAGCGGGATCACCATGTGCGGAAAGACCACGACGTCGCGCAGCGGCAGCAGCGGCAGTTCGAGGGTTTCCGGGAGCGTGTTGGGGTTCGACATCAGTGTGCCTTTGAAATGGGGTTGAGCCCCCTAGATGGGGGCGGGGAACCGGATTTCAAGAACCCCCGGCTCAGTTCGAGCCGGAGACCTTGGGCTGGTCGGCGTAGATCAGCAACGGCGGGGTGTCACCGTTGATCATGTTTTCATCGATGACGACCTTTTCGACATTTTCCATGCCGGGGAGTTCGTACATCACGTCGAGCAGGGCGTGTTCCATGATCGAGCGCAGGCCGCGGGCGCCGGTCTTGCGCTCGAGCGCCTTCTTGGCGATCGCCGAGAGAGCGGCCGGGCGGATTTCCAGGCCGACTTCTTCCATGTCGAACAGCTTCTGGTACTGCTTGACCAGCGCGTTCTTCGGTTCGGTCAAAATCTGGACGAGGGCGCTTTCTTCAAGCTCCTGCAGCGTCGCGACCACCGGCAGGCGGCCGATCAGCTCGGGGATCAGGCCGAACTTGATCAGGTCTTCCGGCTCGACGTCGAGCAGGATCTTGCCGACTTCCTTGCCGTCGTCCTTGCTCTTGACTTCGGCGCCGAAGCCGATGCCGCCACGTTCGGAGCGGTTGCGGATGACCTTTTCCAGGCCGGCGAAGGCGCCGCCGCAGATGAACAGGATGTTGGTGGTGTCGACCTGGACGAAGTCCTGGTTCGGGTGCTTGCGTCCGCCCTGCGGCGGGATCGACGCGGTCGTGCCTTCGATCAGCTTGAGCAGGGCTTGCTGCACGCCTTCACCGGAGACATCGCGGGTGATCGACGGGTTGTCCGACTTGCGCGAAATCTTGTCGATTTCGTCGATGTAGACGATGCCCTGCTGGGCCTTCTCGACATCGTAGTCGCACTTCTGCAAGAGCTTCTGGATGATGTTCTCGACGTCCTCGCCAACGTAGCCGGCTTCGGTCAGCGTGGTGGCGTCGGCCATCACGAAGGGGACGTTGAGCATGCGCGCCAGGGTCTGGGCGAGCAGCGTCTTGCCGGAGCCGGTCGGCCCGATCAGCAGGATGTTGCTCTTCGACAGTTCGACGTCGCCGGTATTCTTCGACGTGTGGCGCAGGCGCTTGTAGTGGTTGTAGACGGCGACCGCCAGGATGCGCTTGGCGACTTCCTGGCCGATCACGTACTGATCGAGGATGGCGCTGATCTCGCGCGGCGTCGGCAGGTCGGAACGACCGGCCTTGGCCGATTCCTCCGGCAGTTCGTCGCGGACGATGTCATTGCACAGGGCGATGCACTCGTCGCAGATGAACACCGACGGGCCGGCGATCAGTTTCTTGACTTCATGCTGGCTCTTGCCGCAAAACGAGCAATAGAGCAGTTTTTCCTGGCCGTCCTTCGACATCCCTCTCTCCTTGATCAAACCGCGTCGCGGCGCGTCAGCACCTTGTCAATCAAACCATATTCCATTGCCTCGGCCGAGGAAAGGAAATTGTCGCGGTCGGTATCCTTTTCGATCCGTTCCAGCGGCTGGCCGGTGTGCTCGGCCATGATGCGGTTCAGCTTATCCTTGATCGACAGGATTTCCCGGGCGTGGATCGCGATGTCCGACGCCTGGCCCTGGAAGCCGCCGAGCGGCTGGTGGATCATCACGCGCGAGTTGGGCAGCGCGAAACGCTTGCCCTTGGTGCCGGCGCACAACAGGAAGGCACCCATCGAGGCCGCCTGGCCGATGCACAGCGTCGACACGTCAGGCTTGATGAACTGCATGGTGTCGTAGATCGACATGCCGGCGGTGACCGAACCGCCGGGGGAGTTGATGTAGAAATAGATGTCCTTGTCCGGGTTCTCGGCTTCCAGGAACAGGAGCTGGGCGACCACCAGGTTGGCGCTGGCGTCGTTGACCGGGCCAACAAGGAAAATCACCCGCTCCTTCAGCAGGCGCGAATAGATGTCGTACGCGCGTTCGCCGCGTCCGCTCTGCTCCACCACCATCGGGACCAGGCCCAAGGCCTGCGGATCCCAGTTGCTTGCGTTGTCGATCATCATGTTGGCCCTTGTCTGTCGCGTTTGATACGTCTGTCGGTTTTCTGACGAATACGGCTTACTGCTGTTGCTGGCTCATCAGTTCATCGAAAGCCACGGCCTTGTCGGTGACCTTGGCCTTGCCGAGGACCCATTCGACCACGTTGCTTTCGATGGCAACGCCCTCGACATCGCTCAGGCGCTGCGGTTGAGCATAGTACCAACGGATTACTTCTTCCGGCTGTTCGTAGCTGGCGGCCATGTCTTCAACCATGGCGCGAACCTGTTCCGGCTTGGCCTGAAGGTTCTCCGTCTTCACCACTTCAGCAAGGATCAGGCCAAGCGTGACGCGACGCTTGGCGTTCTCGGCGAACCACTCGGGTTGCAGCGGCATGTCCTTCGCTTTCATGCCGCGCTGTTCCATGTCCTGGCGGGCAGCTTGCATGAGGCGCTGGATTTCCATATCGACCAGGGCGTTCGGGATGGCGATCGGGTTGGCCTTGAGCAGGGCATCCATGACCTGGTCCTTGAGGCGGGCTTCGATGCGGCGCTTCACTTCACGCTTCAGGTTGGCTTCGACTTCGGCGCGCATCTTTTCGACGTCGCCGTCGGCAACGCCCATCTGCTTGGCGAAGTCGGCATCGATTTCCGGCAGGCGCGGAGCCTGGACCTGCTTGACGGTGATTTCGAACTGCACGGTCTGGCCGGCCAGATCCTTGGCGTGGTAATCCTCGGGGAAGGTCAGGTCGAAAGTCTTGCTTTCGCCGGCCTTGCAGCCTTCGACGGCGGTTTCAAAGTCGGGCAGCATCATGCCCTGGCCGAGGACGAAGGGATAGTCGGTGGCCGAGCCGCCAGCGAAGGCGACGCCGTCCTTCTTGCCGGTGAAGTCGATGACGACGCGGTCTTCCTTCTCGGCGCCACGCTCGGCATTGTCGTAACGGACGCGCTGCTTGCGCAGGATGTCGAGGGTCTTTTCGATTTCGGCGGCGCCGACTTCGAGCAGCGGACGTTCGATTTCAGCGGCCGACAGGTCGCCCGGGACGAACTCGGGATAGACCTCGAAGACGGCGGTGAATTCGATGTGCGTGGTGCTTTCGGTGGCCTTCGGTTCGAGGCGCGGATAGCCGGCGACGAGCAGCTTCTGCTCGGTCACGGCGGTGCCGAAGGCGCGGTCCAGTTGCTCGGACAGCACTTCATGGCGGGCCTGGTCGCCGTACTGCTGCTTGACCATGGCGAACGGCACCTTGCCCGGACGGAAACCCGGCACCTTCATGTTGCGGCCCATGCGCTTCAGACGCGGCTCCATTTCCTTCTCGACATCGGCGATGGCGATGGAGAGGTCGATGCGACGTTCGAGTTCGTTGGCTTGTGCGGTAGTAGCTTCCATGAATTTTCCTTGTGCTTGAGGCGCCAAAAAATAAAGCTGGTAATCATATCACGGCCAGCCGCCCACGCATTGGGCCAAGTACGTCGAATCGCCGCTGCGCAAGATTTGCAAAAGCCTGTAGACAGCCACGGCGGCAGGCCTTACAATGCGCGCCTTCTTGCAGCGGCGGCTGTAGCTCAGTTGGTAGAGTCCCGGATTGTGATTCCGGTTGTCGTGGGTTCGAGCCCCATCAGTCGCCCCAGAATTCAAAAGCCCGTACATCGCAAGATGCACGGGCTTTTTCCGTTGGCGCGTCCGGATTCAGCGCTTGACCAGCAGGTCGACGCGCTGCGGCGGGCGGAAGGTGACGCCTTCCGGGGTCATGAAGGATTCGAATCGGGCCTTGACCGCCGCGTAGAGTTCGGGCGACAGCACGTGGTCGAGATGGGTGACGCGGATCATGCGTTGCTCGAAATGCGCGAAGTCGTCGAACTGGCTGCGCGTCTGGAAGAATATCTGGCGGTCGAGCGTCAGCGGGCCTTGCTCGACAGCGCGGCAGACGGCCGCGAAAGCGGCTTCGCGGACGATTTTTTCGTCATGGAACAAGCTGAGCACGGAATTCATGTCGCCTGCGTAGACCGGTTCGGAAATCCACGCCAGGCCGCCCGGTTTGAGGACGCGGGCGACTTCGGCCAGCGCCTGGTCCATCAGCTCAACCGGTACATGGTGCAGCGACTTGAGCATCAGCACGATGTCGAAGCTGGCATCCGGGGCGGGGATTGCCTCGGCGCCGGCATGCACGAAACGGACCTTGGGCAGGTCGGTGATGGCGAGATTCTTCTCGTGCTGGATGGTATCCACCTCGAGGGCGACGATTTCGTCGACCCTGCCGGTTTCGGCCAGGGTGCGGGTCTTCTCGGCCCGGCCGCAGCCCAGTTCGAGGATGCGGGCGCCATCGAGCGGCAGGGTGTCGAGCATCAGCTTGACTTCGTTGACCAGGGTGTCTTCTGTGGGATCGGCGATACGCATGCTTGGTGGTGAGGGAGGGTTGGCGGATCGCTGGATTCTAACCGAAGGCTTCAGGGCACCCACCAGTAGCGGACGATGTGGAAGAAGACCGGCGCCGAGAAACTGATCGAGTCGACGCGGTCGAGCATGCCGCCGTGCCCTTCGATCATTGAACCCCAGTCCTTGAGGCCGCGGTCGCGCTTGATCGCCGACAGCACGAGGCCGCCGAAGAAGCCGAAGAGGTTGATGCAGAGCGCGACCAGCGCCGCCTGCCAGGGTGCGAACGGGGTGATCCACCAGAGTGCGGCGCCGAGCGCGGTCGAGGTGAGGACGCCGCCGAGCAGCCCCTCGACCGTCTTCGACGGCGAGATGCCGGGGGTCAGCGGATGGCGGCCGAGCAGCTTGCCCCAGATGTACTGGAAGACGTCGCTCGATTGCACGGTGAGGACCAGGAAGGCGATCAACTGCAGGTTGCGTCCGGCGAAGTCGGGAATCTCCAGCGTCAGCAGCGCCGGGACGTGCGACACGCAATAGACGCAGATCATCAGCCCCCACTGCACCTTGGCCGCGCGCTCGAAGAAGCGTTTGGTATCGGCGCCGAGCGTCGCCGAAATGGGCAGCAGCAGGAAGGCATAGACCGGGATCAGGATCGAGAACAGGCCGTACCAGTCGACAGCGATCAGCGCGTACTGCAGCGGCAGGAAGAAGAAGAAGCTCCAGACCAGGGCGCCGTGATCGCCGCTGCGCGTGTAGGTGACCGAGATGAACTCGCGCAGCGCCTGGAAGGAGATGAAGGCGAACAGCAGGATGACGCCGCCGCGGTCGAGCCAGAAAGCGATGGCGAGGACGCCCACCATCACCCACCAGGCGTTGATGCGGGCGTTCAGGTTGGCGATCAGTGCGCTGCCGGCGAGCGGGCCGCGCCAGGCCAGGGCGCCGCCGACGGTGCTGGCGAGCAGGAGGAAGGCGGCGACGCCGGCGAAGATCAGGCGCAGCGTCGAGGTCGGATCGAGGTCGGTCATGGTCATCATTCGCTGGCCGGCGCCAGCGCCAGCAGGGCGTCGCGGCAACGCGACAGGAAGGCGCTGCGGGTCTCGCCGGCCTGCAGCCGGAGCGGCGGACCGAAGCTCAGTGAGCACAGCAGCGGGACCGGGATCAGCGATCCCTTGGGCATGGCGCGGCCGAGGTTCTCGATCCACACCGGGACGAATTCGACCTCCGGCCTGGCCAGCGCCAGATGGTGGATGCCGCTCTTGAACGGCAACAGGCCGTCGCCCAGGTTGCGCGTGCCTTCCGGGAAGAGGATCAGCGATTCGCCGGTGGCCAGCGGCGCCAGCATGGTCGCCAGGGGATCGTCGTGCGGCCCCGGTCGGCGGTCGATCAGCACGCCGCGGAATACCCGCTGGATCAGGTAGCGGCGCAGACGGCCGCGCAGCCAGTAGTCGGCGCCGGCGACCGGGCGGGTCAGCGCGCGCAGCGCCCCCGGCAGGCAGGCCCAGATCAGCAGGAAATCGCCGTGGCTGCGATGGTTGGCGAAATAGACGCGGGCCGCGGGCGAGGGAGCGTTGTCCAGCCAGACAGCGCGCACGCCGGTGACGGACTTGGCGAACTGACACAGCGCGGCGGCGAGGAAGCGTTCGAGAGACATGCTCGTTCAGTGAAGTGACAGGAGAAGCACGGCGCTGCTGGCAGCGAGCAATTGTGCCGCAAATGCCTGGCCTTGGCGGAGGAGCAGGGCTCGGGCACCGGCGACGCGTGGGGCGAGCGGCCGCCCGGCGTCGGCGACCGGCCAGCCGAGGCCGGTCAGCGCGGCGTCGAAGGCGGCGAGCGCGCTTGTCGCATCTTGGTCGGCCGCCTCGGCCCAGTGGGCGAAGAGCGGTCGGTCGAAAGCGAGGCGCAGCGCCCAATAGCCCTGCAGCAGGCCGAGCAGGACGCTGGCGGCGAGTGCCGCGGCACTCGCCGCCGTGACCTGGGGCAGCAGCAGGCCGGCCAGCGCGAGCAGCGCCAGTGGCCGGCTCCAGGCGTCGATGCGGCTGGCGGCGGCGCAGATGGCGCAGCCGATCGCGGCGAGCTGGCGGTCTGCCGGGCTCATGCGGGTTCGCTCCCGGCGGCATCGACTTGCGCCAGGCTTGCCCGCCAGCCGTCGTCGAGCACGATCTGCGGGCGCTGCTCGCGGATCAGGCGGATCGCCTCTTCGGTGTCGGCAGCCAGGCCGCTCAGTTGCAGCCAGGCGGCGACCGCCGCCGCGCTGCGCGAATAGCCGAGGGCGCAGGCGACCAGCACCGGGCCGTCGGCCACCCGCTGGGCAATCTCGCGGGCCGCCGCGCGCAGGAGTTCCGGCGCCGCCGGTACCAGGTCGAGGCAGGGATGGACGTGATGCGGCGTGGCAAGGCGCGGCGCCGGCAGTTCCGCGCTGAGGTCGACCAGGGCGCCGAACCCGCCGTCGGCATAGGCGGTCGCATCGGGCATGCGGCCGAGCCAGACGGCGCCGGCGATATGCACCGGGGCGGGGTGGCGCCGCGTCCACCAGCGCGAATTGAGCCAGGCGGCGAACTGGTAGGGCGCGAACAGCCAGCGCGCGGCGAGGCTGTGGCCGTCGGCCTGCTTCTGGAAGCCGGCGCTGCCCGCCCAGGCGTAGTTCCAGGCGACCAGCAGCAGCGACAGCGCCGGCCAGGCGAGGAGCAGCGCCAGGCCGCCGAGGCCGATGGCGCCCGCCAGCAGGGCTGCCGCAGCGCCGCCATAGAGCGCTGCCAGACGGAAGTGGCCGGCATCGGCGGCGCGCCGCAGCGGCGAGCGCAAGCCGCCTTCCGGCAGCAGCCAGAGGCAGAAGAGGCCGAGCGCGGCGCCGGTCGGGACGTCGATGAAATGGTGCTGCCAGGTGGTCAGCACGGAAATCCCGATGAGCAGTGCCCAGCCGTGCACCAGCAGGCGCCAGGGGCGGGCTAGCGGCAACTTCGCGAACTGGAACCAGATCAGGACGAGCAGGGCGATGTGCAGCGACGGCGCCTGGTTGTACGGCTGGTCGAAGGCGCTCAGGGCGGTGAACATGGCGCCGGCCAGGCCGTCGGTCGCTGGGCGGGCGAAGGCGAAACGCAGCGGGAAGGCGAGAAAGCAGGCGACGGCGATCACTTGCGCGGCGAGCAGGCGCTGGCCGTGCCGGTCGACGGCGCGGGCGTCGCGGCAGCAGAGGAAGGAAAGCCCGTAGAGGAGGTCGATCGACCAATAGGGAACGATGGTCCAGGGCAGAAAGGGTAGCTGCCGCTCCCAGGCGAAATACAGGCTGGCCACCGCCTCGCGGCTGGCCGCCAGCTGGTTCGCCTGGCCGTAGCTGAGAAAGAAGAAGGGGCCGAGGAAGAGCAGCCAGAGCAGGCTGCGCTTCCAGGGCAATGGCGGCTTGCCGTTCATGCCGGGCGGCGGCGGGCCAGCGAGACGGTGAAGATGCCCCAGGCGTCGATGCGCTGCTCGATCTTCTCGAAGCCGGCGTCGCTGACCAACTGGTCCATTTCCGCCTGGGTGCGGCGGCGCATCACCCAGGCCTCTCCGTCGCGGTGGCTGGTCAGCGCGCGGGCGATCAGTTCGAGCTGCGGATGCCAGGGCTGGCCGGTGTAGATCAGGTAGCCGCCCGGCGCGATGGCGTCGGCCATGCCGGCCAGCGAGGCAGCGACCCGATCGTTGTCGGGGAACAGCTCGTAGAGTCCGGAGACGATGCCGAGCGTCGGCGCCGGCGTCACCGCCGCCACCGAGGCGCGGTCGAAGGCGTCGCCGCGCTCGAAGCGGGCGATGTCGCTCAGGCCCTTGGCGGCGATCAGGGCGCTGCCCTGGTCCACGTTGAGCGGGCTGAAATCGCGCAGCAAGACGGATTCCGGGCGCGGCGCGTCGGCCAGCGCTTCCAGCACGTAGCGGCCGTGGCCGGCGGCGATGTCGAGGATGCGCAGCGGCTGGCCCTCCGCCTGCAGGCGGTTGAGCGCCGCGCGCAGCAGTTCCTCGATGTTGAGCTTGCGCTGGCGGATGCCGCGCCAGCCGATGGCGTCGAGGTAGTTGCGGTCGATCAGCCGGCCGAGCGCGCCGCGGCCGGTCGGCGTGTTGCGGTAGACGTAGTCGAGCGTGCTGCCGGAATCGAAGCCGGTGCGATGACCGAGCGCGACGCCAGCGGAGAGCAGGCCGCCGAGCTTCATGCCGAGGCGGTAGAAGGCCCAGTACAGGCCGCGCGGGCTGAACAGGGAGAGCGGGCGGGCAAGCGCCTGCGCCTCGTCGAAGGTCGGCCCCTGGCGGTGCGCCTGGCGCAGGTCGGGGCGCGACCAGGGCAGCGAGAACTGGCGCAGGATGAAGCTGCGCGCCAGCGCGGTCGCGACGTGGCGATCCTTCTCGCCGAAGGTGTCGTGGTAGAAGCCGTCGAGGACGTGCTTCTCCTTGGCGCTCGTTCCCAGACGGTCGAAGAACTGGTGTTGCGGCGCGTGATGCACGACCCAGTCGGCGCCGGAGACGAGGAGCTGGGTCGGCACGGTGATCGCCTGCGCGTCGGCGACGACGCGCTCGGCCGCCTCGTAGAGGGCGAGCAGGATGTTCACCGAGATCGGCCGCGAGATCTGCGGGTCGCTGTCGTAGGACGCCTGGCGCGCCGGATCGTGGGTCAGGAACTTCGACTTGACGTAGCTGTTGACGAAGAAATTGCCGCGCAGCGCGCGCAGCAGGCGCAGACCGGGGCGGGCGAAGGGGACGTAGAGCTTGACCTTGAACGCCGGCGAGGCGAGCACCAGGCAGCGCACGCGCGGCGCGTAGTCGTGGGCCCAGGTGCTGATCAGCACGGCGCCGACGCTTTGTGCCAGCACCGCCATGTCGCACTCGGCCACGCCCCACGTGTCGCGGATGTGTTCGATGAAGGTCTGCACGTCGCGCACCGATTGCCCGAAGCTCGGCGAATCGCCGCGCGGCCCCGGCGAGTTGCCGTGGCCGCGGGCATCCCAGGCGTAGAAGTCGAAATCGGGTAGATCGAGTTCGTCGACCAGGTGGGCCATGCGCCCGCCGTGTTCGTGGCCGCGGTGGAAGAGGACGACGGCGCCGCGCCGTTGCGGCGCGATGGCGGGCCAGCGCCGGTAGAAGAGGGCGCTGCCGTCGCTGCAGGGAAAGTGGTGGTTTTCGGCGATTCGGGTCATGGGGTGATGGCGGCGATGCCGCTGCGGATGCGGTTGACGATGTTCAGCGCGATGCCGACGGCAGCCAGCGGCATCAGCCAGAAAACGGCTGCCGGCAGGCTGCCGGCGACGCCGAGCCAGAAGCCCAGGCAGCCGAACAGGAAGGCGCGGTCGCTCTTGCCGAGCGGGCCGTCGTACTGGCGCGGGGCGCCGACCATCGGGCCGAGCGCGCCGGCCATCTCGGAGAGGGCGGCAAGGAAGACGACGGCGCCGATGCTGGCCCAGCCGAACGGTGGGATGAAGACGAAAGGCAGGTAGAGCGCGGCGTCGGAGACGACGTCGCTTAATTCGTTGAGGTAGGCGCCGAGCGGCGATTGCTGGCCGAACTCGCGAGCCAGCATGCCGTCCAGCGCGTTGAGCGCCATGCGCAGGAACATCCAGGCCGGCAGCAGCAGGAAGAGCTGCGGTGCGCTCGCGCCGAACAGGTAGAGAACGCCGCCGAGCAGCAGCGACAGCAGCATCGCCGCCACGGTGACGGCGTTGGCGGTGATACCGAGTTTCGCCAGACGGACGGCGAGGGGACGCAGGAGATTCTGGAAGGCGGGTTTGAGCTGGTAAATCGAGATCATTGGGAGAGAAGGTCCGGCAGGTGCGTCGGGATTGTACGTCAAAGGCATAGGACATTGGTTTTCAGGTAGTCGTCCGTACTTCACCGCTGGCGGGGCATTGGTTAAGCTGCCGCTTTTGCCCGGATTTCCGCCCATGTCGCAGCTTGAACTTTTCTCCCGCCTGCAGCCGCTTGCCGTCTGGCGGCATTTCGCCACGCTCTGCGCGACGCCGCGCGCTTCCAAGGCCGAAGCCGCGCTACGCGACAGGCTGCTGGCCTGGGCGCGGGAGAGATCGCTCGCCGCCCGCGTCGATCGCGCCGGCAACCTGATTCTGAAGAAGCTGGCGACGCCCGGCTGCGAGCACGCCCCGACCGTCGTCCTGCAGGCCCACCTGGACATGGTCTGCCAGAAGAACGCCGACAGCGCCCACGACTTTTCCCGCGACCCGATCGTCCCCGAACTGCGCGACGGCTGGCTGGTCGCCGGACAGACGACGCTGGGCGCCGACAACGGCATCGGCGTGGCGCTGATCCTCGCCGCGCTGGAAGATGAAACGCTGCGCCACGGCCCGCTGGAGGCGCTGCTCACGGTCGACGAGGAAGCCGGCATGGGCGGCGCCCGCGGCCTAGAAGCGGGGCTGCTCGATGCGTCGCTGATGCTCAACCTCGATACCGAGGCCTGGGGCGAGTTCTACCTCGGCTGCGCCGGCGGGCTCGACGTCGATGTCCGCCGCGCCGGCGATCCGGAGCCGCTGCCGGCCGGCTGGACGGTGTGCCGGATCGCGCTGCGCGGCTTGCGCGGTGGCCATTCCGGCGTCGACATCCACGAGGAGCGCGGCAACGCGATCAAGCTGCTGGTCGGTGTCCTGCACGACCTGGCCGGCGTCATGCCTTACCGTCTGGTCTCGCTGCACGGCGGTTCGGCGCGCAACGCGCTGCCGCGCGAGGCTTTCGCCGTGCTCGCATTGCCTGAAGCCGCAGGACTCGATGCCTGGCTGGCGACGCAGCAGGCGGCACTGCGCGAACTTCTGCGCGGCGTCGACGACGGTGTCGCGCTGGGCGCGGAAACGGCGACGGCCGATGCGGTGATGGCCGGCGAGGAACAATTCACCTGGCTTGCCTCGCTGCACGCTGCGCCGCACGGTGTCAAACGTGTCAGCCGGCAGGTGGCGGGCGTCGTCGAAACCTCGAACAACCTCGGCATCGTCGAGCTGACGCCGGCTGCCGGCTATTGCAATTTCATGGTCCGCTCGCTGGTCGACCGCGCCGCCGACGCGCTCGCCGACGAGATCGTCAGCCTGTTCGCGCTGTCCGGTACGGCCGCCGAAAAATCCGGCCAGTATCCGGGCTGGCGGCCGAATCCGGATTCGGTGCTGCTACGCACCTGCCAGGCGGTGTTCAAACGCGATTTCGGCAGCGACTCCAAGGTCCAGGTGATCCACGCCGGCCTCGAATGCGGGCTGATCGGCGCCCAGTACCCGGGCCTCGACATCGTTTCCTTCGGCCCGACCATCCACGGTGCGCACGCGCCCGGCGAGCGGGTCGAGGTGGCGTCGGTCGAGCGCTGCTGGCAGTTGCTGCGGGCGATTCTCGGCGAGCTTGCCGGAAGCTGATCAGGCGCTCGCCGAGCGCTGTTCGAGGTAACCGGCCAGCGCTGCGAGACGTTTGGCGCTTGAGCCGTCGCTATCGACGAACATCGCCGTGAACAGCTTGCGGATGTTCTCCGGGGTGATTTCGGTCGTCGTCGGGTCGAAGCTGCTGCCGTCGGGCAGCGTCACCTGCTGGCCGTCCATGCCCTGGCGGGCCAGCGCGATCAGGTTCATGCCTTCGACGGCGGCGTAGTTGCCGGCGGCGACCATCTCGTCGTAGAGCGCCTTTTCGGCGGACGACAGATTGGTCATGGTATTCACGAAGCCGCCGGCTTTCTGCTGGTAATCGACTTCATCGGCGGTCAGGGTTTGCGGGTCCTTGGCGCGAATTTCGGCCAGCCGCTTGTCGTTGGCGAGCAGGTATTCGGTGTCGGCGGCGCTTCGTTCAGCGGCCGGTTTGCTTTTGATCTGCTTCAGCCGCGCTTCGATCCCGGCGTCGTTCGCCGACGATTCGCCGGCGAGCAGCGCGCGGGCTGCGCTGGAGATGCTGAGCTTGTCGGCAAGCGTTGCCGGGGAGGCGACCGAGGTTTGCCGTTCGGCGCCGGTAATTTTTCCGGTCGGCCAGGCCGCGGTGTAGGGATTGCAGGCGGTGACGATCATTTGGCGGGCTCCGTTGTCGTTGTTGCGGAGCGATTGCAAACGGCATGCCAGCGCCGATGCCGCGGCGACAAACCGCCTTACCGGCCGCGGATCGCCTCGCGCCGGGCGAAGCCGAGCTTGGCCGAGCGTTCCATCTTCTGCGCGAAAGCAGGGAAGTCGAGGCCGAGGCGGGCGCGCAACTCCTTGGCGTGGTTGTGCAGCCAGCGCCAGCGCGGCTCGAAGTACTTTTCCTTGAAGGCGTAGAGGATGTGGTTGCCGTCGTCGGGCACCGAAATGACGATCACCTGGTCGTCGAAGACATGCATCGCTTCGCCGATCAGTCCGGCGTAGCTTTCCTTGTCGCCGGCCAGGTTGACCACCAGCACGCCGTTGCCGGAAAGCTTGGCGTAGGCGTTTTCGAAGAACTCGCGGTTGGCCAGTGCCGGGGCGAAGCCGGTGCGGTCGAAGGCGTCGACCAGCAGCGCGTCGATGCCTTTTTCGGTGTGTTCGATGAATTCGGCGCCATCGCCTTCGATGATCTGCAGGCGTTCGTCGTCCGGCGGCACGAAGAAGGCATCGCGCAGCGCGATGACGTCGGGGTCGAGTTCGACCGCGGTGATGTGCACGCCGGGCAGGCGGCGGTGGCAGAACTTGACGATCGAGCCGCCGCCCAGACCAATCAGCGCGATGCGCTTGGGGCGCGGTTGGAAGAGCAGGAAGCCCATCATCTTCTGCGTGTAACGCAGCGCCAGATCGTGCGGCGCCTTGAGCGTCATTTCGCTCTGCATCAGGCGGACGTTGAAGTAGAGGTAGCGCGACTTGCCGTCGTCGATGACGAAGGGCTTCGGGTAGCTTTCGTCGAGCAACTGGGCGCGCAGTTCGCCGGCCCGCGCCCAGGACGGTTCGAGCATCAGCACTGTGCCAGTCTCGATCTCGAACGGGCTGGGGAGTTCGTAGAGTTTTTCTGGCAAGGGTCAGCGATTGCTATGAGCCATTGCCTTGGGGGCGGCGTGATCCGACTCGGCGCCGATGAGGCGTAACTCGCCATCTTCCCAGATGACTGCGTACTGACCGAGACGTTGCTTGCGTTCAAGCGTTTCGTGAACTGCCAGGCGCAGCGATTCCAGTATTGCCTTGGCTTGATCGGAAGGCTGTGATGGAACGATGGTCATCGCTTGGTCTCTTGGAGTAGGTGTTGGTAAAGCACTTGGTTAACGATATAGCGGAAATCGCCGCGTTGTTCAAAAACGAGTTGCGGACTGGGTCCATCGTTCAGAAAGCAGCGGCAGTTATCCACGGCAGCAGAAAACTCGTTGAAGAGGTTACCCAAGCTACGCGAAAAACGGCGCTCAATTGCTTTGCCAGGAATGTTATGCCCACCGTGAGCGACTCGTTCTGCGACACGCTGGCGTGATACTTCCAGATTGGGTAAAGCGAGATAGATCAGTTCCACCTGCCATCCGGTTGCTCGCAGGCGTTGTATCAGCCTCAGATAGCAACGTCCGGAAAGCGTGGTTTCAAAGGCAAAGTCTGAGCCAGCGGTAATGTTCTGTTCAATCTCGCTGAGGAAAATTCGACTGGCACTGACCAATTCCTGCTCAGGTGCGAGTGGTGACAAGCCTGCTGCGATCAGATCGGCATTAACAAATCGCGAGCACTTGGCGACCAAGGGGAGATATTTCAAGGCAAAGGTAGTCTTGCCGGCGCCATTGGGGCCGGCAATGATCCAGCAAGTTGGCATCAGCAGACTCCTTTCATCTCCGCTTAGTCCGGCAGGTCGGCGGCGTTGAGCATGAACACGTATTCGTCGCCGGCCGCCGTGTCGAGCCAGGTGAAGGGCAGGTCGGGGTAGGCGGCTTCGAGGGCGGCGCGGTTGTGGCCGATCTCGACGATGAGGATGCCGTCGTCGCTCAGATGCTTCTTCGCTTCGGCGAGGATGATGCGGGTGAAGTCGAGGCCGTCGTCGCCGGAGCCAAGCGCCATTTCCGGCTCGTGCAGGTATTCCGGCGGCAGCGCATCGACGGACTCGGCATCGACGTAGGGCGGGTTGGAGATGATCAGGTCGTAGCGTTTTCCGGCAAGCTTGGCGAAAGCATCGGAATGGAGCGGATGTACGCGGTCGGCGAGACGGTAGTCGGCGATGTTGCGTTCGGCAACCGCCAGCGCGTCCTTCGAGAGATCGACCGCATCGACCTCGGCATTGGGAAAGTTCAGCGCCAGCTTGATCGCCAGGCAGCCGGAACCGGTGCACAGGTCGAGCGCGTTTTCCACGGCCCAGGGGTCGGCAACCCACGGCGCCAGTTGTTCGTCGAGCAGTTCGGCGATGAAGGAGCGCGGCACGATGACGCGCTCGTCGACGTAGAAACGGTCCTCGCCCAGCCAGGCCTCGTTGGTCAGGTAGGCGGCGGGCAGGCGGTCCTGGCAGCGGCGGCTGTAGAGGTCGAGCAGGCGAACGCGCTCGTCCGGCAGCAGGCGCGCGTCGAGGAAGGGTTCGAGGCGGTCGAGCGGCAGGTGCAGCGTGTGCAGCGTCAGGTAGACGGCCTCGTCCCAGGCGTTGTCGCTGCCGTGGCCGAAGAACAGTTGGGCGGCGTTGAAGCGGCTGACCGCGTAGCGGATGAAGTCGCGGACGGTGATCAGTTCGTGCTGGGCGTGGGCGGTCATGCGAGGAGAATCTTTTCCAGGATGCGGCGGTAGATCGCCGAGAGTTGCGCCGGGGCGTCGACGGCGATGCACTCGTCGATCTTGTGGCTGGTCGCGTTGGACGGGCCGATTTCCAGCAACTGGCCGCAGATCGGCGCGATGAAGCGGCCATCCGAGGTGCCGCCGGTGGTCGACAGTTCGGTCTCGATGCCGCAGGTGGCGCGGATCGCTTCAACCGCCGCGTCGGCGAGCGGGCCGCGCCCGGTCAGGAAGGGGCGGGCGCCGAGCGTCCATTTGATCTCGTATTCCAGACCATATTTGTCGAGGATGGCGCACAGCCGCTGCTGCAGGCCTTCCGGCGTGCTGGCGGTGGAGAAGCGGAAGTTGAACTTGATTTCGAGCTGGCCGGGGATGACGTTGGTCGCGCCGGTGCCGCCGTGGATGTTGGAGATTTGCCAGGTGGTCGGCGGGAAGTATTCGTTGCCCTGGTCCCACTCGGTCGCCGCCAGTTCGGCAATGGCCGGCGCTGCCTGGTGGATCGGGTTGCGCCCCTTTTCCGGGTAGGCGATGTGGCACTGGATGCCCTTGACCAGCAGCACGCCGGAGAGCGAGCCGCGGCGGCCGTTCTTGATCATGTCGCCGAGCGTGTTGACCGAGGTCGGCTCGCCGATGATGCAGTAATCGAGCCGTTCGCCGCGCGCCTTCAGGGCTTCGGTGACGGCGACGGTGCCGTCGTTGGCGTCGCCTTCCTCGTCCGAAGTGAGCAGGAAGGCGAGCGAGCCGGGGTGTTCGGGGTGGGCGGCGACGAAGGCTTCGACGGCGGTGACGGCGGCGGCGACGCCGGTCTTCATGTCGGCGGCGCCGCGCCCGTAGAGCTTGCCGTCACGGATTTCCGGGGAAAATGGGGGGCTGGTCCATTTTTCCAGCGGGCCGGTCGGCACGACGTCGGTATGGCCGGCGAAGACGAACAGCGGTGCGGCGGTGCCACGGCGCGCCCAGAGGTTGCGGGTGCCGTTGCGGTCCAGCCATTCGAGGGAAAAGCCGATGGCGGCCAGACGAGCGCCGAGTATGTCCATGCAGCCGGCGTCGTCGGGCGTGACGGACGGGCACGCCATGATCCGGCGTGCCAGTTCGAGGGTGGGATCGGTCATCAGTGGGTTTCGTCGTCTTCGGCGAGGCTGAGCTGGAATTCCTTGAACGAGGCGCCGCCTTCGTCGGTGCTGTCGAATTCGAGCGAGATGTCGGGCTTCTTCTCATCCTTGCCCGAGTTGGAATTGAACTCGGAGTTGTTGATCAGCCACGACAGGTTGGTCGGCGAATCGGCGTTGGCCAGCGCTTCGTCGAGAGTGATCGAGCCTTCGTGGTAGAGGCGGAAGAGATCCTGTTCGAAGGTCTGCGATCCGGGCGCCAGTGTCTGCTCCATCGCGTCCTTGATGCCCTGGACTTCGCCGCGCTCGATCAGTTCGCTGATGTGGCGGGTGTTGAGCATGATTTCGCAGGTTGGCAGGCGCTTGCCTTCCGGATTGCGTACCAGACGCTGCGAGACGATCGCGCGCAGGGAGACCGAGAGGTCAAGGAAGAGCGCCGGCCGGTTTTCCAGCGGGAAGAAGCTGATGATGCGGTTGAGCGCATGGTAGGAGTTGTTGGCGTGCAGTGTCGCCAGACAGAGGTGGCCGGTCTGGGCGTAGGAGATCGCCGCCTGCATGGTGTCGCGGTCGCGGATCTCGCCGATCAGGATGCAGTCCGGCGCCTGGCGCATCGCGTTTTTCAGCGCGGAATTCCAGTCGTGCGTGTCCATGCCGATTTCGCGCTGGTTGACGATCGATTTCTTGTGCTTGAACAGGAATTCGATCGGGTCCTCGACGGTCAGGATGTGGCCGGCGCGCGTCGAGTTGCGGTGGTCGAGCATCGAGGCGATGGTCGTTGACTTGCCGGAACCGGTGGCGCCGACAATCAGGATCAGGCCGCGCTTTTCCATGATCAGCTCGCCGAGCAGCGGCGGCATGCCGAGGCTGTCGAGCGGCGGGATGTTGCCGAGGATGAAGCGGACGACGATGCCGATCGAACCGCGCTGGCGGAACAGGTTGATGCGGAAGTTGCCGACCTGCGGCACACCGAACGAGAGGTTCATCTCGTTGGTGGCCTCGAAGGTCTTGGCCTGATCCTCGTTCATCAGTTCATAGGCGATCTTCTCGATCATGTCGGGCAGCATGATCTGCTGGTTGACCGGCATGGTCGTACCCTGGATCTTGATGTGGATCGGCGTGCCGGCGGAAATGAAGATATCCGATGCCTGCTTTTCCGACATCAGCTGGAACAGTTTGTCGAGGATCATGGCAAGACCTCTTTCGCGAAAGGTAGTTAGGCGCGCAACAGTTCGTTGATGCTGGTCTTCGAGCGCGTCTGGGCGTCGACCTTCTTGACGATGATCGCCGCGTACAGGCTGTAGCGACCGTTGTCCTTGGGCAGCGAGCCGGAGATCACGACCGAGCCCGGCGGGATGCGGCCGTAGCTGATTTCACCGGTCTCGCGGTCGTAGATCGGCGTGCTCTGGCCGATGTACACGCCCATCGAAATCACCGAGTTCTCGCCGACGACGACGCCTTCGACGACTTCCGAGCGGGCGCCGATGAAGCAGTTGTCTTCGATGATCACCGGGCCGGCCTGGATCGGTTCGAGCACGCCGCCGATGCCGACGCCGCCCGAGAGGTGCACGTTCTTGCCGATCTGCGCGCAGGAGCCGACGGTGGCCCAGGTGTCGACCATCGTGCCTTCATCGACGAAGGCGCCGATGTTGACGAAGGACGGCATCAACACGACGTTCTTCGCAATGTGCGAACCCTTGCGCGCGAAGGCACCGGGCACGACGCGGAAGCCGCCGGCCTTGAACTGCTCCTCGCTCCAGCCCTGGAACTTGGTATCGACCTTGTCGTAGAAGCGCACGTCGCCGGCTTCCTGGACGCGGTTGTCGCGGGTGCGGAAGGAGAGCAGAACGGCCTTCTTGGCCCACTGGTTGACCACCCATTCGCCATTGACCTTCTCGGCGACACGCAGCTTGCCGCTGTCGAGATCGCCGATCACGGATTCGATGATCTTGATCGCGTCGGTCGATTGGGTGGTCAGCTCGGTACGCTTTTCCCAGAGTTCGTCGATGGTGGCTTGCAGGGGATGAGTCATTTGGCGGGTCTCTCTTGGTTACAGTTGTTGTGTGAATTGAACGATGCGGCGGCTGGCTTCCAGGCATTCTTCCAGGCCGGCGACCAGGGCGATGCGGACGAAACCGGCACCCGGGTTGACGCCCTGGGAATCGCGGGCAAGGAAACTGCCGGGCAGGACTACGACATTATAGTGTTCGAGCAGGCCGCGGGCGAATTCGCTATCGGCGATCGGCGTTTTTGCCCACAGGTAAAAACTTGCGTCCGGCATGGCGGTGCCGAGCGCCGAGGCGATCAGCGGCGTGCAGGCGGCGAATTTTTCGCGGTACTGGTCGCGGTTGTCCAGGACGTGCGCCTCGTCGTTCCAGGCGGCGACCGAGGCGGCCTGCACTGGAGGTGCCATGGCGCAGCCGTGGTAGGTGCGGTAGAGCAGGAAAGCCTTGAGCAGCTTCGCATCGCCGGCGACGAAGCCGGAACGCATGCCGGGCACGTTGGAACGCTTCGACAGGCTGGAGAACATCACCAGCCGGTCGAAATTGCGGCCGAGCAGCTTCGCCGCCTGGAGACCGCCGATCGGCGGCTTGGCCTCGTCGAAATAAATTTCCGAATAGCATTCGTCGGAGGCGATGACGAAACCGTACTTGTCGGACAGCGCGAACAGCGTCTTCCAGTCGGCGAGCGACAGCACCTTGCCGGTCGGGTTGCCGGGCGAACAGACGTAGAACAGTTGCACGCGCGCCCATTCTTCCGGCGTCAGTTGTTCGTAGTCGAAGGCGAAGCCGTTGTCCGGCAGGTTGTTCAGGAAACGCGGCTCGGCGCCGGCCAGGTAGGCCGCGCCTTCGTAGATCTGGTAGAAGGGATTCGGGCTGACGACGATCGGGCGGCCCCGGCTCGGGTCGATCACTGCCTGGGCGAAGGAGAACAGCGCTTCGCGCGAGCCATTGACCGGCAGAACTTCGCTTTCCGGATCGACAGCGATGCCGTAGCGACGGTCGCACCAGGCGGCGATCGCCTGGCGCAGCGCCGGGATGCCCTGCGTCGTCGGATAATTGGCGAGGCCGCGCAGGTTGGCGTGTAGCGCGTCCATGATGAACTGCGGCGTCGCGTGCTGTGGTTCGCCGATCGACAGCTTGATTTCCCGGTATTGCGGGTCGGGGGTGACACCGGCGAACAGCGCGCGCAGCTTTTCGAAGGGGTAGGGCTGAAGTTGGGCGAGGTGGGGATTCACGGGCTTACAGGAGCTGTCGAAAGGCGCGATTATCGCCCAAACCGGACGCCCCGGGGTCGTTCCGCTGCGTTGCCCGGCGGCCGCTGGCAGGCAGTGCAAAAGGCCGGTTATCATCGGAACCTTCCTTCGCTGGATCTTCCGATGCCCTTGTCGATTCCTCGGTCGCTGCGTTTTCTGCTGCTCCTTCCGGCGTTGCTGGCGGTCATGCCGGCGTTCGCCGACGAGTGCCCGGAACGACGCAACTGGTCGCTGGCGCTGCGCGTCGATAACGACCTGTTCGGCGGGCGCGGCCAGGATCAGGGCTACAGCAACGGCCTGCAACTGACCGCGGTGTCGCCGAACATTGCCGACTATATCGGCGACCCCTGTCTGTCGCCGCCGGCTCGCGCGCTCAACCACTATCTCGACTGGCTGCAGCCGGGCGCCTACGAGCAGCGCAACATGGTGGTCGCCGTGCAACAGGCCTTGTACACCCCGGCCGACAAGCTGCCGCGCACGGTCATTGCCAACGACCGGCCCTACGCCGCGGCCTTGCTCTTCAGCGTCGGCTACAACGCGCGCGACGGCGACAGCCTGCGTGCCAGCCACTTGCGCCTCGGTGTTGTCGGTCCGGCGGCGCTCGGCCACGAAGTCCAGGACGCCTGGCACGACCTGATCGGCGTCAGCCGCTTTCACGGCTGGGACAACCAGTTGCACAACGAACCGGTGTTCCAGTTCATCCACGAGCGTCTGCGCAAGTTCGACTACGCGTCGCTGGCCGGCGATCTCGATCACGACCTGATCCTGCACTGGGGCGGCGCGCTGGGTAATTTCGGCACGCACGCCAATGCCGGTTTCGAGTGGCGCCTGGGCTGGCATCTGCCGGACGATTTCGGCAGTGCGCCGCTGCGCCCGGCCGGCGAAAACGCCGCGCCGCGCGGCGGCGGCGAGAAAGCCTGGGGCGGACACCTGTTCATCAACCTGGACAGCCGCTGGGTGCTGCGCGACATCACGCTCGACGGCAACACCTTCCGCGACAGTCACCATGTGGACAAGCGCAAGTTCGTCACCGATCTCGGTTTCGGCATGGCTTTCACCTACGGCGAATGGAAATTCGCCTTCGCCCGCTATTTCCGCAGCCGCGAATTCGATGGCCAGCGCGAGCGGCCGGTATACGGCAGTTTCACCATCGGTCGGCGCTTCTGAGCGGCGCGCCGGGGCGACGATGCTATCATTCGACCCCATCCCTGCGGCATCCGCCGCGCCGCTCGACCGCGCATGCGCCTGACCAAACTCAAACTCGCCGGCTTCAAATCCTTCGTCGATCCTACCCAGGTTTCCCTGCCCGGGCAGTTGGTCGGCGTCGTCGGGCCGAACGGCTGCGGCAAGTCGAACATCATGGACGCGGTGCGCTGGGTGCTCGGCGAGTCGAAAGCTTCCGAGCTGCGCGGCGAGTCGATGATGGACGTCATCTTCAACGGCTCGACCAACCGCAAGCCGGTGTCGCGGGCTTCCGTCGAACTGATCTTCGACAACTCGCTCGGCCGGGCCCTGGGCCAGTGGTCGCAATACGCCGAACTGTCGGTCAAGCGGGTGCTGACGCGCAGCGGCCAGTCGGACTACTTCATCAACAACCTGAAGGTCCGGCGCAAGGACATCACCGATCTCTTCCTCGGCACCGGGCTGGGGCCGCGCGCCTACGCCATCATCGGCCAGGGCATGATCTCGCGCATCATCGAGGCCAAGCCGGACGACCTGCGCGTCTTCCTCGAAGAAGCCGCCGGCGTCACCCGCTACAAGGAGCGGCGCAAGGAAACGAACGGCCGCCTGGAAGATACGCGCGAGAACCTGCTGCGTGTCGAGGACATCCGCGAGGAACTCGGCCACCAGATTGCCAGGCTCGAATCGCAGGCCGAAGTGGCGCGGCGTTACCACGCGCTCAACGAACAACTGGTGCAGAAACAGCAACTGCTCTGGTTGCTCAAGAAGCGCGAGGCCGAGGCCGAGCGCCAGCGGCTGGCGCTCGACGTCGAGCGGGCGACGACCGAACTCGAAGCGCAGAGCGCCGCGCTGCGCGAGACCGAGACGCAGGCCGAAGCCACGCGGGAAGCCCACTTCGCCGCCGGCGACGCGCTGCACAACGCGCAGAGTTCGATGTACGCGGCCAACGCCGAGGTCGCCCGGCTCGAGGCGGAAATCCGCCACCGTCGCGAATCGCGCAGCCAGCTTGAGGCGCGGCTGGTGCAACTGGAAGACGAGCTGGCGCGATGGACGCAGAACGCCGAAAAGCTGGCCGAGGACCGCGAGAGGTGGGAGGAGCAGCAGGAAGTCACCCGCTTGCGCGTCGACGAAGCTGAGGAGCGCCTGCACGCCCAGATGAACCTGGCGCCGCAGGTCGAGGAGGACCACGCGCAGGCGCTCGACGAACTGCAGCGCCTCAAGACACGGACCGCCAACGGCGAGCAGAAGCTGGAAGTCGAACTGACCAACAAGGCGCACGCCCAGCGTTCGCTGCAGGCCATCGTCCAGCGCCGCGAGCGGCTGCGCGACGAGACCTTCGGCGAGGCGCCGGACGAACTCGAAGTCACCGAGAAGGAAGAGGAACTCGAACTGCTGCGCGAGGAGCTGGCCGGCGATCAGGAACACCTGCAGCAACTGCAGGAGGAACTGCCGCAACTGGAAGCGAAACGCAAGGCGGTGCATGGCGAACTGCAGCGACTGGAGCGCGAGCTGGCCGCCGGCCAGGCACGGCGCGCGGCGCTCGAACAGATGCAGGCGAAGACCGCCGGCAGCGGCAAGCTGCCGGAATGGCTGGCCCGCCACGGCCTGGCCGAGGCGCCGGCGTTGTGGCAGCAGATCCATGTCGAGGCCGGTTGGGAAGAGGCGGTCGAAGCGGTGCTGCGCGAACGCCTGTCGGCGATTGCCTGCGACGATTCCGGCAAACTCGACGCCTGGCTGCATGACCGGCCGCAAGCGCGACTGTCGGTGATGCTCGGCAATCTTGCGGTACCGCTGGCGGCAAGCGGGGAAACGCTGCTGGCCCGGGTGCGCTGCGACGATCCCGCGGTGTACGCGGCGCTCGCCGACTGGCTGGGTGACGTTGCTACCGCCGAAACGCTGGGTGCGGCGCTGGCGTTGCGCGAAACGCTGGCGCCCGGCGCCGTCGTCGTCACCCGTGGCGGCGATCTGCTGACCCGCAGTAGCGTCACCTTCTTCGCGCCCGACCAGGGCGAGCACGGCCTGCTCGAACGCCAGCGCGAGATCGAGGCGCTCGCCGAGGGCATCGCGCTCGCCGAGGAAAAGGGCGAAGCCCTGCGCGAGCAGGCGGCGCTGTTCGACGAGCAGTACGCCGACAAGCAGGAAGAAATCGACGAAACTCGCCAGTACGTCACCGACCGCCAGCAGCGCGTGCACCACGTGCAGCTCGAGGTGCTCAAGCTGACGCAGGCGCTGGCCCGCTACAACGAGCAGAAGGAACGCATCGCCGAGCAACTGGCCGAACTGGCCGAAGAAGAAGAGGGCGAGCGCGAACGCGAAATGGCCGCCGACGAGCGGATCGAGGAAATCCGCGACGGTCTCAACCGCATCCGCGTCCTGGTCGCCGGCGCCCAGTCCCGGCTCGACGAGTGCGAACGCGCCGTGCGCGCCGAGCGCGAGAAGAACGCCGATTTCGACCGGGCGCTGCGCGAGGCGCAGTTTTCGGCGCGCGAGGCCGAGGGCAAGCTGCAGGACATCTTCGCCCAGCAGGCGGTCGCCCAGCGCGAACTGAGCCGCATCGAGCGCGACCGCGCCACCTGTGCCGAGCAGGTCGAGGCGGCGCCGGCCGACGTCATGGAGGAGCAGTTGCAGCAGGCGCTGGCCGCCCGCCAGCAGGCCGAGCAGGAGCTGGCGGCGAGGCGCGACGCGCTGGAAGCGGCGACCAATGCGCTGCGCGCGCTGGAAGAGCAGCGGCTGAAGATCGAGCAGGGGCTGGAGCCGCTGCGCGCGAAGATCGGCGATCTCAAGCTGAAGGAACAGGCAGCCTCGCTCAACGCCGAGCAGTTCGCCATGCAGCTCCTCGAAGCCAGCGCCGACGAGGCGGCGCTGCTGCCGCTGCTGGAGATGTTGGGAAATGCGGCGCGGCCGCCCTTGCTGCAGGGCGAGATCACCCGGCTGGGCAACGCCATCGCCGAACTCGGCGCGGTCAACCTGGCGGCGCTGCAGGAGCTGGAAACGGCCGCCGAGCGCAAGGGCTACCTCGACATGCAGGCCGCCGACCTGACCGAGGCGATGGAAACCCTGGAAAACGCCATCCGCCGCATCGACCGCGAAACGCGCGATCTGCTGCAGAGCACCTTCGACACGGTCAATGGGCATTTCGGCCAGCTGTTCCCGGAACTCTTCGGCGGCGGCCGCGCCGAATTGGTGATGACCGGCGAGGAAATCCTCGACGCCGGCGTGCAGGTGATCGCCCAGCCGCCGGGCAAGAAGAACTCGACCATCCACCTGCTGTCCGGTGGCGAGAAGGCATTGACCGCGATTGCGCTGGTCTTCTCGATGTTCCAGTTGAACCCGGCGCCGTTCTGCCTGCTCGACGAAGTCGATGCGCCGCTCGACGACTCCAACACCGAGCGTTTCTGCAGCATGGTCAAGAAAATGTCAGGGGCAACGCAGTTCCTGTTCATTTCCCATAATAAAATCGCGATGGAAATGGCCGAGCAGCTGGTCGGCGTCACCATGCAGGAAAGCGGCGTCTCGCGCGTGGTGGAAGTGGATATCGAAGAAGCCTTGAAGATGAGGGATGCATGACCGAACTCCAACTGGGAATGATCGGCCTGAGCGCGACCGTCGTGGTCGGCGTGTACGCTTACAACAAATGGCAGGAATACCGGCACCGCAAGGTCGCGGAGGCGATGCTCAAACCCGGGCACGACGACGTCCTGCTCAACGGCGGTGCCCGTCCGGCACGTCGGGAAAAACAGCCGGAGCGGTCGCCGGAGAAACCAGTGGAGCGAGTGGAACCGGCCTGTGCGGCGCCGGTCGCCGACGCGGTCCGGCATGAGATGCCGCCGCAGAACGATCCGGAGCCGGTCGTTTCCTTCGCCGAACTGCCTGACGAGGCGCCCGTCCCGGTGTTCATGCCGCTGGAAGAAGAGACGGATTTGCCGCCGGTTTTTGCCGACGAACCCGTCGAAGAGCCCGTTCCGAGCCGCCCGGTCATCGACAGCGTTCCCGCGTCGCCGCCCGTCGAACGGACGCCGGCGGAAATTCCCCAGGTCGCCTTGCCGCCGGAACTGCTCGATCCACGCATCGAATTGATCGTTGCCATGGAGTTGGTCGAGCCGGTCTCGTCGCGGCAGATCCTTGTTTCGCAGCGCGATGTGCTGCGCCGTCTCGGCAAGCCGGTGCATTGGGTCGGCTTCGACGAAAGCCGCCGCAAATGGCTGCCCTTGCACAGCGACGAGGACATCCCGGTGCGTCGCCTGCGCATCGGGCTGCCCCTGGTCAATCGCCTCGGGCCGGTGGCGGAGGGCGACCTCGCGCTGTTCAACACAGCGATGCAGGCGCTGGCCGACGAACTGATGGCGGTGGCCGACCTGCCGTCGTCGCGCCCGCTCGACCAGGCGGCGGAAATCGATCGTTTCTGCGCCGCCGTCGACCTTGAGATTGGCCTCAACCTGGTCAGCCGTGGCATTCCCTTCCCGGGCACCAAGATCCGCGCGCTGGCCGAAGCCGCCGGCATGACCTTGGGTGTCGACGGTCTGTTCACCCGCTACGACGACGCCGGCCGGCCGCAGTTCAGCCTGCAGAACTACGAAAACACGCTGTTCTCCGGCGACAGCCTGCGCACCCTGACGACGCATGGCATCACCTTCCTGCTCGACGTGCCGCGCGTCGAGCACGGCGAAGCGGTGTTCGTGCAGATGGTCGCCCAGGCGCAACGCTTTGCCGAAGTGCTGCAGGGCACGCTGGTCGACGACAACCGTAATCCGCTCGGCGAAAGCCAGCTCGATCACATCCGCCGCGAGTTCATCGGCAAACCGCAGGCGACGATGCGTTCCTTCGGCCTGCCCGCCGGTTCGCCGCAAGCCTTGCGCCTGTTCTCGTGATGCCGGCGGAAATCGCGGCACGCGCGGCCTGGCTGCGCGCCGAACTGGAACGTCATAATCACGCCTACTACGTCCTCGACGCGCCGACCATCCCGGACGCCGATTACGACGCGCTGTTCCGTGAGCTGCAGGCGCTGGAAGCCGAATATCCGGCACTGGTGACGGTGGATTCGCCGACCCGGCGCGTTGGAGGCTCGCCGCTGGCGCAGTTCGCGCCGGTGGTGCACGACGTGCCGATGCTGTCGATCCAGACCGAAACCGACACCGGCCCGAGCGGCGCGCTCAATTTCGACGCCCGCGTCCGCCGCGAGCTGGAACTGCCGGCCGCCGCCCCGGCGGTCGAGTACGCCGCCGAACTGAAGTTCGACGGTCTGGCGGTCAGCCTGCGCTACGAGAACGGCGTGCTGGTGCGCGGTGCGACACGCGGTGACGGTGCCACCGGCGAGGACGTCACCCAGAATCTGCGCACCGTCGGCCAGATCCCGCTGCGCCTGCAGGGCGAGGCGCCGCCGCTGCTGGAAGTGCGCGGCGAGGTGTACATGCGGCGCGACGATCTCGAGAAATACAACGCGGCGGCCGCCGCGCGCGGTGAAAAGACCCTGGTCAATCCGCGCAACGCCGCCGCCGGCAGCGTCCGCCAGCTCGATCCGGCGATCGCCGCCGGCCGGCCGCTGAAATTCTTCGCCTACGGCATCGGCGCGGTCGCCGGCTGGGACGAGCCGAAGACGCACAGTGGTTTGCTCGACGCGCTCGCCGCCTTCGGACTGCCGGTCTGCGAGCACCGTGCCGTGCTGCAAGGGGGGGGGGCGCTGGCCGGCTTCCACCAGCAAATTGCCGAACTGCGCGAGCGCCTGCCATTCGACATCGACGGCGTGGTGTACAAGGTCGACGACCGCGAACTGCAGCGCCGCCTCGGCTTCCGCTCGCGCGAGCCGCGCTGGGCGGTGGCGCACAAATACCCGCCGCAGGAGGCATCAACGGTGCTCGAGGCGATCGACATCCAGGTCGGCCGCACCGGCGCGCTGACGCCGGTGGCACGCCTGCAGCCGGTGTTCGTCGGCGGCGTCACGGTGACCAACGCGACCCTGCACAACGCCGACGAGATCGAGCGCAAGGGCGGCATCTGCGTCGGCGACACGGTGATCGTCCGCCGCGCCGGCGACGTCATTCCGCAAATCGTCGGTATCGTCGCCGAACGGCGGCCGGCGAACGCCCGGCCCTTCGTCATGCCCGACGCCTGCCCGGTATGCGGTGCACACACGGTGCGCGAGCCGGGCGAGGCGGCGACCCGCTGTTCCGGCGGTTTCTCGTGTAGCGCCCAGCGTACTCAGGCGATCCTGCATTTCGCCGGCCGGCGCATGATGGATATCGAAGGCCTGGGTGACCGCTACGTCGAGCGCCTGGTCGAGTTCGGCTACGTGCATGGGGTCGCCGATCTCTATCAGTTGAGCTTGGCCGACCTGTTGGAAATGAAGCAGCGTGCCGACGAAAAGGATGACGCGGCAAGTCTCGGCGAGCCCATCCCGTGCGGCGCCGACGGCGCCCCGGCGGCGAATCGCGGCAGCGAAGCGGATGCGCTGAAGACCGGCCAGACGCCGACGCGCTGGGCGGAGAACCTGCTCGCCGGCATCGAAGCGAGCAAGACGCCGAAGCTCGCCCGGTTGCTTTTCGCGCTCGGCATCCGTCATGTCGGCGAGAGTACCGCCAAGACCCTGGCCGACTGGCTGGGCAGCCTGGAGCGGGTGCGCCGCGCGCCGGCGCCGCTGCTCGCCGTGCTGCCCGACATCGGCGCGACGGTGGCGGCGGCGATTGCCGATTTCTTCGCCGAGCAGCGCAACCTCGACGCCGTCGATGCCTTGCTCGCCGCCGGCGTGACGCCAGCCGACGAGCATCCGCCGCATCCCGCCCTGGCCGAGCGCCTGGCTTGGAGCGAGATCTACACCGCGCTGGCGGTGCCCAAACTGACCGCCAAGCGCGCCGGGCAACTGGCTGCCGTCGCCGACGGCGCGGCGCTCGCCGACGGTAGCGTCGATGCCGCCACGCTGTCGGTCGCCGGCCTGCCCGGCGAGGTGATCAGCGCCTTGTTCGCCTGGCTCAACGAAAGCGGCAGGCGCGGCCTGCTCGCCGCCGTCGCCCGCCGTCGCCAGGAATTGCTTGACGCGTTGCCGCGAGGCGCCAGTGCTACCGCGCCGGCGCCGCTGGCCGGCAAGACGCTGGTGCTGACCGGCACCTTGCCGACGCTGAAACGCGACGACGCCAAGGCGATGATCGAAGCAGCCGGCGGCAAGGTTTCAGGGTCGGTGTCGAAGAAGACTGATTACGTGGTCGCTGGCGAGGAAGCCGGCAGCAAGCTCGACAAGGCGCGTGAACTGGGCGTCGCGGTGATCGACGAGGCGGCACTGCTTGAATTACTGAATAAGGAAGCATCATGAAAAAAGTCAGAAAAGCCGTTTTTAGCTGCGGCCGCCATGCCAAAGCATCGCTTGACGCCGGCTATGCCGGGTTAGCCTGCGCTGAAAACGGCTTTCAAGGGAGTATGAAATGAAGAAAGTCAGGAAAGCCGTTTTTCCGGTGGCTGGCCTGGGAACGCGTTTCCTGCCGGCGACCAAGGCCAGTCCGAAGGAAATGCTGCCGATCGTCGACAAGCCGCTGATCCAGTATGCGGTCGAGGAAGCGGTCGCCGCCGGAATCACTGACATGATCTTTGTCACCGGCCGCTCGAAGCGGGCGATCGAGGATCACTTCGACAAGGCCTACGAGCTGGAAAACGAGCTGGAGATGCGCGGCAAGACGCAGATGCTGGAGTTCGTGCGCAACATGATTCCCAAGGAAATCAATTGCATCTACATCCGTCAGGCGGAAGCGCTGGGGCTCGGTCATGCGGTGCTGTGCGCGCGGCCGGTGATCGGTGATGAACCCTTCGCGGTCCTGCTTGCCGACGATCTGCTCGACGGGAAACCCTCGGTGATGAAGCAGATGGTTGATAAATACGACTATTACTGCTGTTCGGTGCTCGGTGTTCAGGATGTGCCGCGTGCCGATACCGCCAGCTATGGCATCGTCGATGCTCGCCCGGTGGCTGAGCGACTGGAGCAGGTCAATGCCATCGTCGAAAAGCCGAAGCCCGATGTCGCGCCGTCCACGCTCGCCGTGGTCGGGCGTTACATCCTGACGCCACGCATCTTCGACCATCTGGAACGAGTGAATCCCGGGGCGGGCGGCGAGATCCAGCTCACCGATGGCATCGCCTCGTTGCTCAACGAGGAGCAGGTGCTGGCCTATCGTTACGACGGTGTGCGCTACGATTGCGGCTCCAAACTGGGTTACCTGAAGGCGACGGTCGCTTTCGGCCGGCGCCATCCCGAGGTCGGTGCCGATTTCGCCGCCTATCTCGACGGCGAGCCGGGATGAGCGGCGCCAAGCTCGACAGTTTTCTCGACTACTGGGAAAGCGAGGGCGAAACACTGGCCCGGCACGGCGACTACGACTGGATGGCGGCCCTGACGCCGGGACGCCGGGTCCTGGAAATCGGCTGCGGGCCGGGTTTTTCGACGCTGGCGCTGGTGCAGCGCGGGCTGGATGTGCTGGTCGTCGATGCCCAGCCCGCCTGCCTGGCGCTGGCCCGGCAACGCGTCGGCGCACTGCCGCTGGCCGTGCTGGAAGCGGAAGTGACGGCGCTGAGCGCCGAACAGCGGGCGACGATTGTTGATTTCGCGCCGCAGACTGTCGTCTGCTGGCTGATGGGCGCGCCGGCGGAGGTTACCGGGGCGAGCGCTGGCGACGGCGGCAAGGCGGTCGTCGCCTACCGCGAACGCGTGCATCGGGCGGTGGCCGAGCTGGCGGTCGACCTGCCTTCGGTGAGCGCGCTGCATCTCGTCGACCGGACGGCGATTCCCTGGCAGGCCAAGGATATCGGTCGCGCCACGCTGCTCGGGTATCATCGCCAGAAAACCCTGGCCGGCCTGCCTTTCCAGGCGCAGCGCGAGGATGCGCTGTACCGTAAGCTGGAGGCCGCGGCCCCTTCCTTCAAACCGCATGCCGCCCTCAAGGGCGTCGTGCCCGTGCTGGCTTCGCTGCTGGCTTACCGGAGTTCCTGACATGCTGGCCATCATCGGCGGCAGCGGCCTGACGACGCTGTCCAATCTCGACGTTTCGCACCGCGAAGTGGTGCGCACCCCTTACGGCGAAGCTTCCGGCGCGCTGGTCTTCGGCCAGATCTGCGGCCGGCCGGCGGTCTTTCTGCCGCGCCACGGCTACGGCCATACCATTCCGCCGCATATGGTCAATTACCGCGCCAACCTGTGGGCCCTGCATCACCACCAGGTCAGTGGGATCATTTCCGTGGCCTCGGTCGGCAGCATCCGTCCCGACCTGCAGCCGGGCGACATCGTCCTGCCCGACCAGATCATCGATTACACCTGGGGTCGTAAATCCACCTTCTTCGACGGCGTCGGCAGCCCGGTGACCCATATCGATTTCACCGAACCCTACGATGCGGCGCTCGCTCGGCGCATCGCCGAAGCGGCGGCGGCGCTCGGCATTGGCGTCGCGGTCGGCGCCGTCTACGCGGCGACGCAGGGGCCGCGACTCGAGAGCGCGGCCGAGATCAACCGCCTGGAGCGCGACGGCGCCGACGTCGTCGGCATGACCGGCATGCCGGAAGCGGCGCTGGCCCGCGAGTTGGGCGTGCCCTACGCGGCGATCAACGTCGTCGCCAACCACGCCGCCGGGCGCGGCAGCAGCGCCAACGGCATCCGCTTCGACAGCCTGGAGCACGTGCTGCAGGAGGCGATGGGCCGGGTCAAGGCGATCATCGAACGGGTGGTCGGTTGCGAGGCGGCGTGTCCGCCGCTCGGCATGTCGGTGTGAGGCCCGTCGGGCTCACACCTTCAGGCGTTCCATCAGTTCGGTTTCCAGGCGGATGCGGCGGTTGGTGTCCGAGAGGTCGCCGCCGCTGATCAGGAAGACGTCCTCGGCGCGCTCGCCGAGGGTGACGATCTTCGCCGTGTGCAGGTTGGCGCCGTGTTCGGCGAGCGTGCTGGCCACCGTGTATAGCAAGCCGGGACGGTCGGCGGCGGTCAGCGAGAGGATGAAGTGCTTGCCCTTCTCGTCGCCGCTGATGCTGACTTCCGGCTTGATCGGGAAATGCCGGACCTGGCGCGACAGCCGGCCGGCCGAGGGGATTTCCGGCGGCAGTTCGCGGGTCAGGCGGTCTTCCAGCTCGTGCTCGATGTAGCTGAGCATTTCCCGGTTGTGTTCGCGCCGCTCGACGTCGAGCAGGATGAAGCTGTCGAGCGCGTAGCCGTGCTCGGTGGTGTGGATCTTGGCGTCTACGATGCTGTAGCCGGCACGGGCGAAGAAGCCGACCAGGCGCGCAAAGAGGTCGCGCTGGTCGCGGGTGTACACCATCACCTGCAGGCCGACGCCTTCCTGCCAGAGGCGGGCGCGGACGACCGGCTGGTTGTTGTGGATACGGTAATGCAGCGAGCGCGTGTGCCAGGCGATTTCCTCGGCCGAGTGGCGCAGGAAATAGACGGTGTCGAGCTGCTTCCAGAGCCGTTCATGCACGGTGTCGGAGAGCGCGAAGAAGCGCAGCAGGCGCATCGCTTCGGCCTGACGGTCGGCGATGATGCCGTGGCTGACCGGGGGCTCGTCATGCGCCAGGTGGTGCAGTGTCTGCTGGTAGAGGTCGGCGAGCAGCTTGCCTTTCCACTGGTTCCAGACCTTCGGGCTGGTGCCGCGGACATCGGCGTGGGTCAGCAGGTAGAGCGCCTGCAGGTGGCGGACATCGCCGACCAGTGCGGCAAAACGGCCGATCACCTCGGGGTCGCCGAGGTCTTCCTTCTGGGCGATCTGCGACATCACCAGGTGGTGGCGGACCAGCCAGACCACCAGTTCGGTGTCGGTTTCCGTCAGGCCGTGGTTGTCGCAGAATTCGCGGGCATCGACGGTGCCTTTCTCCGAGTGGTCGCCGCCGCGTCCCTTGGCAATATCGTGGAAGAGGGCGGCGATGTAGAGCAGCCAGGGTTCTTCGAACTCGTTGATGGTGCGCGAGCAGAGCGGGTATTCGTGGGCGAATTCGCTCATCGTGAAGCGGCGCAGGTTGCGCAGCACCTGCAGGATGTGCTGATCGACGGTGTAGACGTGGAACAGGTCGTGCTGCATCTGGCCGACGATGCGCCCGAAGTTCGGCAGGTAGGCGCCGAGGATGTCGAGCTGGTTCATGCGCCGGAATTCGTGGATGACACCGCGCTCGGCCTGCAGCAGACCGAGGAACATGGCGCGGTTGGCAGGGTCGGCGCGAAAGCCGTCGTCGATCCGCTCGCGGGCCAGCCACAGGGCGCGCAGCGTCGATGCCGTCATGCCCTGCAGTTCCGAGTTCTCCTGCATGATGCGGAAGGCGTCGAAGATCAGTCCCGGCTGACGTTCGAAGAGATTCTCGTCACAGATGTCGAGCAGGTTGCCGACGATCTGGAAATTGGCGTCGTAGGCTTGCGGACGCTGCAGGTTTTCCGGGGCGAGCGCCGCGCCCATGTTCTGAAGGACGATGGTGTTGAGCAGCATCAGTCCTTTGGCGTTGCGGTAATAGGCCTGCATCAGCTGTTCGGAGGCGCGCTTCGATTCGCTGTCCTGAAAGCCGTAACGGGCGGCGAGCGCGGACTGGTAGTCGAAGAGCAGGCGATCTTCGCGGCGGCGGGCGATGAAATGCAGGCGGATGCGCAGGTGGCGCAGGAAATCCTCGAACTGCTTGCCGAAGGCGACGCCTTCCTGTGACATCACGCCGCCCTTGCCGAGTTCGTCCCAGGTGTCGCCGAAACCCGCCGCCTTGGCAATCCAGAAGATCACCTGCTGGTCGCGCAGCCCGCCCGGCGATTCCTTGAGGTTGGGTTCCAGGCTGTACGGCGTTTCATTGTGCCGCAGGTAACGGTCCTGCTGTTCGAGGCGTTTGGCTTCGAAAAAGCCGAGCGGGTCGAGGTTGCCGAACAGGCGCTTGCGGAAGGTGGCGAACAGTTTTTCGCTGCCGGTCAGCAGGCGGGCTTCGAGCAGCGCGGTCTGCACCGTGATGTCGCGTGTTGCCTCGTCCAGGCATTCCGGGATGGTGCGCACGCTATGGCCGATTTCGAGGCCAATGTCCCAGAAGCAGCCGACCAGGCGTTCCAGTTTTTCCGCCGTGTTTGCGCTCGGCGCCTGCGGCAGCAGGATCAGCAGGTCGATGTCGGAGGCCGGGTAGAGTTCGCCCCGGCCGTAGCCGCCGACGGCGGCGAGGGCGATCGAGGCGGGAAATTCGAAGCTCTCCCAGAGGCGGCGTAGGGTGTCGTCGACATCGGCGCAACGTTGCTTGAGCAGGGCTTCGGCATCGTTGTCGGCTTCGTAGCGGGCCTGCAGTGTGGCTTGGCGGGCCCGGACCTCGGCGCGCAGCGCAGCGATGTCGAGGCTCATCAGGCGATCCAGTCGGGTTTCGGTCGGCAGCCGGCCGACAGGGTGAGGATTTCGTAGCCGCTGTCGGTGACCAGCAGGGTGTGTTCCCATTGCGCCGACAGGCTGCGGTCCTTGGTGACGATGGTCCAGCCGTCGGGCATCTCGCGGATCGCCGCCTTGCCGGCGTTGATCATCGGTTCGATGGTGAAGGTCATGCCGGGCACCAGTTCGATGCCGGTGCCGGCCTTGCCGTAATGCACCACCTGAGGGTCTTCGTGGAACTTGCTGCCGATGCCGTGGCCGCAGAACTCGCGGACCACCGAGTAGCCATTCTTTTCGGCGTGTTTCTGGATGATCGCGCCGATGTCGCCGAGGCGGGCGCCGGGGCGGACCACCGAAATTCCCAGCCACAGGCACTCAAAAGTGATTTCGCACAGGCGCTTGGCCTGGATCGAGCCTTCGCCGACGATGAACATGCGGCTGGTATCGCCGTGGTAGCCATCCTTGATCGTCGTGATGTCGAGATTGACGATGTCGCCGTTCTTCAACACCCGCTCGCTGGGCACGCCGTGGCAGACCTGCTGGTTGATCGAGGTGCAGATCGATTTCGGGTACGGGTCGTAACCGGCAGGTGCGTAGTTGAGCGGGGCGGGAATGCAGCCCTGGACCTTGACCATGTAATCGTGACAGAGGCGGTCGAGTTCCTCGGTGGTGACGCCGGGTTTGACGAAAGCGTCGATGTAGTCGAGAACTTCTGCGGCCAGCCGGCCGGCGACGCGCATTTTCTCGATTTCCTCGGGCGTCTTCAGGGTGATGCTCATGGCTGTTCTGGGGGCTGGGGTAAAGGAGCAAGGATAAATGATGCCCCCCGTTTCGCAAAGCTGGCCGGCCGAAAATGGCATACTGCGCGGGTTTTGACGGAGGAGGCGGGGCATGGGGATCTTGTTGCTGGGCAAGGATGGTCAGTTGGGTTGGGAATTGCAACGCGCGCTGGCACCACTGGCGCCGCTGGTCGCTTGCGGGCGTGGCGAGTGCGACCTCTCCGATCCCGCCGCGTTGCGGGTATTGGTTGCTGCTGCCCGGCCGGCGGTGATCGTCAATGCGGCGGCGTACACGGCCGTGGACAAGGCGGAATCGGATGCCGCCACAGCGCATGCCATCAATGCCGAGGCGCCGCGCGTCCTCGCTGAATGTGCTGCGGCAAGCGGTGCGCTGCTGATTCACTATTCGACCGATTACGTGTATGACGGCAAAAAGTCTGCTCCGTATGTTGAAACCGACGCCGTGGCGCCGCAGAGCGTTTACGGGCGCAGCAAGCTGGCCGGTGAGGAAGGGATACGCGCCAGCGGCGCCCGTTCATTGGTTTTCCGCACGAGTTGGGTCTTCGGCGAGCATGGCGGCAATTTTGTCCGCACCGTCCTGCGTCTGGCGCGCGAGCGCGACAGCTTGTCGGTGGTTGATGATCAGGTCGGTTCGCCGACGCCGGCGGCGCTGATCGCCGACGTCACCGCAGCGGCCTTGCTGCGCCTGGATCTCGGCCGCCGGCTGGGCGATGGAGAGAGCCGCCTCTATCACCTGGCAGCGGCGAATCCGCTGAGCTGGTGCGGCTTTGCCCGGCGCATCGTCGAGTTGGCGGGCGGTCGTGCCGGCGGCCTGCGTTTCGATGCGCAAGCCATCCGCGCGATCCCCAGCGCCGAATATCCAACGCCGGCGCGGCGTCCGGCCAACTCCCGTCTCGATTGCAGCAAGCTAGCCGCCGATTTCGATTTGCATCTGCCGGACTGGCAACCCTACCTGCAACGGATGCTGGCGCAAATCGTCGCCAGATGACAAATGCCGTCTCGCCTGGCTTTTGGTCGGGCGAATTCGCTGCTATAATCCTGCGGTTTTTCCGGGTCTGTGACTCGGGAATGACGGCGATGCGCGTGGTGCGTGTCGTCAAATCCTCACATCCGCCGATTAAGGGTGTTCGTCAGATTCCAATAATGACGGGCGTTTGCGGCGGGTGGCGGTTCAACCCTTAAAGGAGTTTTGCAATGTCCGTTACCATGCGTGAAATGCTGGAAGCCGGTGTCCACTTCGGCCACCAGACCCGTTTCTGGTGCCCCAAGATGGCCCCGTACATTTTCGGTGCCCGCAACAAGATTCATATCGTCAACCTGGAAAAGACCCTGGCCAAGTACAACGAAGCCATGGCTTTCGTGAAGAAGCTGTCGGCCAATCGCGGCAACATCCTGTTTGTCGGTACCAAGCGTCAGGCCCGCGAAATCGTCGCTGAAGAAGCGGCGCGCGCCGGTGCTCCTTGTGTTGACCAGCGCTGGCTGGGCGGCATGCTGACCAACTTCAAGACGGTCAAGACCTCGATCAAGCGCCTGAAGGACATGGAACTGGCTGTCGAAGCCGGCGACCTGGAAAAGATGTCGAAGAAGGAAGCGCTGACCTTCCGTCGCGAACTGGAAAAGCTGCAAAAGTCCATCGGCGGCATCAAGGACATGGGCGGCCTGCCGGACGCCATCTTCGTCATCGACGTCGGTTACCACAAGATCGCCATCACCGAAGCCGAAAAGCTCGGCATCCCGGTCATCGGCGTGGTCGATACCAACCACTCCCCGGAAGGCGTTTCCTACGTCATCCCGGGTAACGACGACTCTTCCCGCGCCATTCAGCTCTACGCCCGTGGCGTTGCCGACGCGATCCTCGAAGGTCGCAGCCTGGCGATCCAGGAAGTGGTTGCCGGCGGCGACGACGAATTCGTTGAAGTCGAAGAAGCTGCCGAATAAATATCGGTGTAACGGCGGAGCCTCAGGCTCCGCCTGTCTCATAAGCTCAGGAGAAACAAGTATGGCGGCAATTACCGCAAGCATGGTCGCGGAACTGCGCGGCAAGACCGACGCGCCGATGATGGAATGCAAGAAGGCGCTGACCGAAGCCGACGGCGACATGGTCAAGGCTGAAGAAATCCTCCGCGTCAAGCTGGGCAACAAGGCCTCCAAGGCCGCTACCCGGATCGCCGCGGAAGGCATCGTTGCGGTCAGCATCTCCGCTGACGGCAAGACCGGCGCGATCGTCGAAGTCAATTCGGAAACCGACTTCGTCGCCAAGAACGACGACTTCATCGCGCTCGCCAACGGCTGCGCCGTGCTGGTCGCCGAACAGAATCCGGCCGACGTCGCCGCCCTGTCGGCGCTGCCGATGGGCGAGGGTAGCGTCGAAACGACCCGCGCCGCGCTGGTCGGCAAGATCGGCGAGAACATGACGATCCGCCGTTTCGTCCGCTGCGCCGCGCAAGGCAAGCTGGTTTCGTACATCCACGGCGGCGCCAAGGTCGGTGTGCTGGTGGACCTGGTCGGCGGTGACGAGCAGCTGGGCAAGGACATCGCGATGCACATCGCCGCGTCCAAGCCGAAGTCTCTCGATGCCTCCGGCGTTTCCGCCGAGCTGCTGGAAACCGAGCGCCGCGTCGCCATCGAGAAGGCGCGCGAAGCCGGCAAGCCGGAAGCGATGCTCGAGAAGATCGCCGAAGGTACGGTCCAGAAGTACCTGAAGGACGTGACCCTGCTCGGTCAGGTCTTCGTCAAGGCCGAAGACGGCAAGCAGACGATCGAGCAGTTGCTGAAGCAGAAGGGCGCTTCGGTGGCCAGCTTCACGCTGTTCATGGTTGGCGAAGGCATCGAGAAGAAGGTCGACGACTTCGCTGCCGAAGTCGCCGCCCAGGCCGCTGCCGCGGCTGCCAAGAAGTAATCTTCCGCAAGGGAAAGCCGATGACCACACCCAAATACAAGCGCATCCTCCTCAAACTCTCCGGTGAGGCCCTGATGGGCAGCGACGCCTACGGTATCAATCCGAAGGTGATCGGCGAAATCTGTGGCGAGATCAAGGCGGTCGCTGACCTGGGTGTGGAAATCGGCGTCGTGATCGGCGGTGGCAACATCTTCCGCGGCATGGCCGGTACGGCCACCGGGATGGATAGAGCCACTGCGGATTACATGGGCATGCTGGCCACGGTGATGAACGCCATGGCGCTGTCCGACGCGATGCGTCAAGTCGGCCTGAATGCGCGTGTGCAGTCGGCCCTGAATATCGAGCAGGTGGTCGAGCCCTATATCCGCGGCAAGGCCATCCGCTACCTCGAAGAAGGCAAGGTGGTGATTTTCGGTGCGGGCACCGGCAACCCCTTCTTCACGACCGACACCGCCGCCGCCTTGCGCGGGTCGGAAATTGGCGCGGAAATCGTGCTCAAGGCGACCAAGGTCGACGGCATCTACACCGCCGACCCGAAAAAGGACGCCTCGGCCACGCGCTACGACAAGATCAGCTTCAACGATGCGATCTCGCAAAACCTCGCGGTGATGGATGCGACTGCCTTCGCACTATGCCGCGACCAGAAACTGCCGATCAACGTGTTCTCCATCTTCAAGGCCGGCGCGCTCAAGCGCGTGGTCTGCGGTGAGGATGAGGGCACGCTGGTTTACTGCTGAGGGAGAGACAGATGATTGCCGAACTCAAGAAAACCGCCGAAGCGAAAATGCAGAAGTCGCTCGAAGCGCTCAAGAACGACCTGCTGAAGATTCGTACCGGCCGTGCCCATACCGGCCTGCTCGACCACGTCATGGTCGATTACTACGGTTCGCCGGTGCCGGTGAATCAGGTTGCCAACATCACTCTGGTCGATGCCCGTACCCTCGGCGTCCAGCCCTGGGAAAAGAACATGCTGCAGAAGGTCGAGAAGGCGATCCGCGATTCCGACCTCGGCCTCAATCCGGCCTCGCAGGGCGAGTTGATCCGCGTGCCGATGCCGGCGCTGACCGAAGAGCGGCGCAAGGAAATGATCAAGGTGGTGAAGCACGAAGGCGAGGGCGCCAAGGTGGCGATCCGCAACCTGCGTCGCGATGCCAATACCCACCTCAAGGACGCCCTGAAGAAGGGGGAAATCCCCGAGGACGCCGAACGCAAGGCGCAGGACGATGTCCAGAAGCTGACCGACAAGTACATCGCCGAAGTCGACAAGATGCTCGCCGTCAAAGAGGCCGAGCTGATGCAGGTCTGAGCCGCGCCCGGGATGGCGTTCTTTTCCAGTTCGACGCGGGACCTGCCGCAAAGCACCGTCGTTCCGCAACACCTTGCGGTGATCATGGATGGTAACGGGCGCTGGGCAAAAAAGCGTTTTTTGCCCCGCGTCGCAGGCCATGTCAAGGGGGTCGATGCCCTGCGCGACATGGTTCGCGTCTGTCTCGACCGGGGGGTTCGTTACCTGACGGTGTTCGCCTTCTCTTCGGAAAACTGGCGGCGTCCGCAGGACGAAGTCAGTCTGCTGATGCAGTTGTTCGTCAAGGCGCTGCAACAGGAGGTTGAGCGGATGAACCGCAACAACGTCCGCCTGCGTGTCGTCGGCGACCTCTCCCGGTTCGATCCCTTGTTGCAATCGCTGGTTGCCGAGGCCGAGGCCAAGACGGCGACCAATACCGCGCTCGATCTGACGATCGCCGCCAATTACGGTGGGCGCTGGGACATCATGCAGGCGCTCAACCGCCTTGCCGCGGCCGACCCGGCGCGTGCCGGCACCTGGAGCGAGGCCGATCTGGAGCCCTACTTGGCGATGAATTTCGCGCCCGAACCGGATCTTTTCATCCGTACCGGCGGCGAGGAGCGCATCAGTAACTTCCTGCTCTGGCAACTGGCTTACACCGAATTCTATTTCACGCCGACCCTGTGGCCGGATTTCGACGCTGGCGAACTGGACAAGGCGATTGCCTCCTACCAGCAGCGCGAGCGTCGTTTCGGGCGGACCAGCGAACAGCTTACCGACACCGGCAATGCTTAAGACGCGGGTGATCACGGCGCTGGTGCTGGTCGGTCTGCTGCTGCCCAGCATGTTTCTGTTGCCACAGGCCGCCTGGGCGATCCTGATTGCTCTCTTCATCGGTGTCGGTGCCTGGGAATGGGGGGCATTGCTGGGCTGGTCCGGTAGTGCCCGGATTGCGCTCGGCGCCGGTTTCACCTCGTCCTGTGCAGCGCTCGCCTGGATCGACCCAGCGCCCATCGGCGCGGCCGGCTTCCAGCCGGAGCAGGCCTGGGTCCTCCTGCTGTACGGCGCCGCGGCGGTTTTCTGGGTGCTGCTGATGCCCTTCTGGTTGCGCAGCAAGTGGGCATTGCGTGGGGGGAGCGGCCTGCTGGTCGGCGCGGTCGTGCTGTTGCCGACCTGGCTGGCCATGGTCCAGTTGCGCGCGGCGTCGCCGCTGCTGTTGCTGGCGGCGTTTGCCGTTGCCTGGGTGGCCGATATCGCCGCCTATTTTGCCGGCCGTCGTTTCGGGCGGCGCAAGCTGGCGCCGACGATCAGCCCGGGCAAGACCTGGGAAGGCGCTGCGGGTGCCGTGCTCGGCGTCCTCGTCTATGGCTTGGTGCTCGGCCACTATTTTCTCGACGGCGTCGTTGCCTTGCCGCTCTGGGGGCTCGCCCTGCTGGCGGTGACCGCGGTCAGCATTGTTGGTGACTTGTTCGAGTCCTTGCTCAAGCGCAAGGCCGGCATCAAGGACAGCAGCAACGTGTTGCCCGGGCATGGTGGCGTGCTCGATCGCATCGACAGCCTGACGTCGACGCTGCCGCTGATCGCGCTCGTCTGGTTGCTGGTAATCTATCGCGGATGACCCAGAACATCACCGTCCTCGGATCGACCGGTTCGATCGGCACCAGCACCCTCGACGTCATTCGTCGTCACCCCAGCCGCTACCGGGCTTTTGCGCTTTGCGCGCATACCCAGGTCGATGCCCTGTTCGAGCAATGCCGGGAATTCCATCCGCCTTTCGCCGTCATGCGCGACGCGGCGCTGGCTGCCGAACTCGCCGGGCGTTGCCGCGATGCCGGTTTGCCCACCGAAGTCCGACACGGGGTGGATGCCCTGATCGAGCTTTCTTCGCTGCCGGAAGTCGATGCGGTGATGGCGGCGATCGTCGGCGCCGCCGGCCTTGCGCCGACGCTGGCGGCAGCCCGCGCCGGCAAGCGGGTGATGCTGGCGAACAAGGAAGTGCTGGTCATGGCCGGCGAGCTGTTCATGCATGCCGTTCGGGATTGCGGCGCAACACTGCTGCCGGTCGATAGCGAACACAATGCGATCTTCCAGGCGCTGCCTGCCGATTTCACGCGTGGCTTGGCCGCGGTCGGCGTCGAGCGCATCCTGCTCACCGCTTCTGGCGGTCCGTTCCGCAACGTGGCGCTGGCCGACCTTGGTGCCGTGACCCCGGAGCAGGCCTGCGCCCATCCCAACTGGGTGATGGGGCGCAAGATTTCGGTCGATTCGGCGACCATGATGAACAAGGGGCTGGAAGTCATCGAGGCGCGCTGGCTGTTCGATGCGCCGCCGGAGATGATCCAGGTCGTCGTCCACCCGCAGAGCGTGATCCATTCCGCGGTCCAGTACGTCGACGGTTCGACGCTGGCGCAACTCGGCAACCCCGACATGCGCACGCCGATTGTCTGCGCCATGGCGTGGCCGGAGCGTATCGCTGCCGGCGTCGCGCCGCTCGATCTGTTCAAGGTCGGGCGACTCGACTTCTTTGCCCCCGATTTCGAGCGTTTTCGCTGCCTGCAACTCGCCTACGATGTGTTGCGCGAAGGTGGGACGGCGCCGGCCATCCTCAATGCGGCGAACGAGGTGGCGGTGGCCGCTTTCCTTGATCGGCGCTTGTCTTTCCTCGGCATTGCCCGCCTCAACGAAGCTGTCCTCGCCGCCTTGCCGGCCGGTCCCGAGGGCAGTCTCGACGACGTCATCGCCGCCGACGCCCGGGCGCGGCAGTTGGCGGGCGTCATGGTGGCCGACGGGCGTTTCGCATGAGCGATCTGCCGCTGACTCTGGCCGCCTTCGCGCTGGCATTGGGCATCCTGATCGTCGTCCATGAATTCGGGCATTACATCGTCGCGCGCTGGTGCGGCGTCAAGGTCTTGCGCTTCTCGATCGGTTTCGGCCCCGTTCTCTGGCAGCGGCGTCTCGGGCGCGATGCCACGGAGTGGGCGGTCAGCGCCCTGCCGCTGGGCGGCTACGTCAAGATGCTCGACGAACGGGAAGGCGAGGTAGCGGCGGAAGAACTGCCGCGTGCCTTCAACCGGCAGGGGGTCGGTCGGCGCAGCCTGATCGTTGCTGCCGGTCCGCTGGCCAATTTCCTGCTGGCCATCTTCCTGTACTGGGCGGTTTTTCTGCACGGCACCAACGAACTGCTGCCCGTCCTCGGTGCGCCGGCTGTCTCGACGCCCGCCGCCGCCGCCGGTATCCGGGGCGGCGATCAGGTGATGCGCATCGACGACGAGACGGTGGCGACCTGGGACGATTTTCGCTGGCAACTCCTGCAGCTAGCTGCGTCGCGCGCGCAAATCGCACTTGATGTCGTCGATGCCGACGGCGTTGCTCGCACGCGTATCCTGGCGCTCGATGCGGTGCGGGAAGAGGGCTGGGAGGGCGATCCTCTGGTGCATCTTGGTCTGCGTTTCTATCGTCCGGACCTGCCGGCGGTCATCGGTCGCCTGGTCGATGGCGGACCCGGTGCCCGGGCCGGCTTGATGGAGGGCGACCGCGTGCTGGCGATCGACGGTCGTCCGCTCGCCAACTGGCAGGCGCTGGTGCTTGCCGTCCGTGAAGCGGCAGGGCGCAGCCTGCGTTTCGACATCGAGCGGCAGGGCGTCAGCTTGCAGCTTGCTGTCACTCCAGAAGAAGCTTCCGAAGGCGGTCAGCGGATCGGCCGCATCGGCGTGGCGGTTGCCGAAACCCCGGAAAGCCGTCGCGAACTGCGTGCCTTCGTCCGTTACGGCGTCATTGACGCAGGGCGCAAGGCGATCTTCGAAACCTGGGACAAGTCGATCTTCAGCCTGCGCATGATGGGCAAGATGCTGACCGGCGAGGTTTCCTGGAAAAACCTGTCGGGACCGGTGACGATCGCCGATTACGCCGGACAGACGGCGAAGCTCGGGATCGATTATTATGTCCGTTTCATGGCGCTGATCAGCATCAGCCTGGGGGTGCTCAACCTGCTTCCCGTCCCGGTGCTGGATGGCGGGCATTTGATGTATCATATGATCGAAGTCGTCAGGCGGAAGCCCCTCTCGGAGCGGGCAATGGCAATCGGACAACAGTTCGGACTCGCCATTTTGTTCAGCTTGATGGCTTTCGCATTTTTTAACGACTTGAATCGCCTGTTCGGCGGCTAACGATGAAAAAATCCCTGTTGCCAGCCCTGATTGCCGGTCTGTTTGCCATGCCCGCGCTGGCCTTTTCCCCGTTCGTGGTCAAGGACATCCGTGTCGAGGGTATCCAGCGTACCGAGGCGGGGACGGTGTTCAGTTATCTGCCGGTCAAGGTCGGCGAAACCTTCACCGACGAAAAAGCGGCACAGGCCATCAAGTCGCTGTTCGCCACTGGTTTCTTCAAGGATGTGCGGATCGACGTCGAAGGCAATGTCATGGTCGTCGTCCTGCAGGAGCGGCCGGCGATCGCCTCGCTCGATTTCGTCGGCATGAAGGAATTCGAGAAAGACGCGATCATCAAGGCGCTCAAGGAAGTCGGTATCGCCACTGGCCGCATCTTCGACCGTTCCTTGCTCGACAAGGCGGAGCAGGAGCTCAAGCGGCAGTACCTGACGCGCGGCAAGTATGCCGCCCGGATCACGACGACGGTGACGCCGCTTGAACGCAATCGGGTTGGCGTCAACTTCACCATCGTCGAAGGCGATGCCGCGAAGATTCGCCAGATCAACATTGTCGGCGCCAAGGCCTTCCCGGAGAAGGAACTGCAGTCGCTGTTCGAGTTGACCACGCCGGGCTGGCTGACCTGGTATAACAAGAACGACCAGTATTCCCGCCAGAAGCTTTCCGCCGACATCGAAAAACTGCGTTCCTTCTACCTGGATCGCGGTTACATGGAATTCAACGTCGAGTCCACCCAGGTCTCGATTTCGCCCGACAAGCAGGACGTCTACATCACCCTCAACATTGTCGAGGGCGAACGCTTCAAGGTGGCCTCGGTCAAGCTGGCCGGCGATTTCACGATTCCCGAAGCGGAATTGCGCAAGCTGGTTTCGGTGCGTCCCGGCGATGTCTTCTCGCGGGAAAAGCTTAACGAATCGACCAAGGCGATCGTTGATCGTCTGGGCGCTGAAGGCTATGCCTTCGCCAACGTCAATGCTTCGCCCGAGATCAACCGGGAGAAGCACCTCGTAGACTTCACCGTCTTCGTCGATCCCGGCAAGCGGGTTTATGTGCGCCGCATCAACGTCACCGGTAATACCAAGACGCGCGACGAAGTCGTGCGCCGCGAGATGCGGCAGATGGAGAGCGCCTGGTACGATGCGCAGAAGGTCCAGTCTTCGAAGGAACGCATCGACCGCCTTGGTTTCTTCACCGAAGTTGCCGTCGAGACCCCCCCGGTGCAGGGAACGACCGATCAGCTCGACGTCAATGTGAACGTCACCGAGAAGCCGACCGGCAACCTGATGCTCGGCCTAGGTACCTCGAGCTCCGACAAAGTCATCCTCTCCGGGGCGATTTCCCAGAACAATTTCATGGGTAGCGGCAACAACGTCGGTCTGCAGGTCAATACCTCGAAATCCAACCGGACCTATTCGGTTTCCTACACCAATCCCTATTTCACGCCGGATGGTGTCAGTCAGGGCTTCGACGTCTATCACCGGACGACCGATACCAGTTCAACCGATCTTGCCTACTACAAGTCGCAATCCACCGGCGGTGGCATCCGTTTCGGTTTCCCGATCGACGAGTATCAATCCTTCTCCTTCGGCGTTGCGGCGGATACGACGAGCATCGATGTATACGACAGCAGTCCGAGCTACTACAAGAAGTATGTCGCGGATTTCGGCAAGACCAACATCTCGATTCCGCTGACCCTGACCTGGGCCAAGGATACGAAGAACAGCTTCTTCTTCCCGACCAAGGGCACCTACCAGCGCGCCAGTCTGGAAGTCGGTCTGCCCGGTGGTGATTTGACCTATTACCGCGCCAATTACCAGATCCAGCATTTCCTGCCCTTGTCCAAACGCTTCACGCTGATGCTCAATGGCGATCTTGGCTATGCAGGCGGGTATAGTGGCAAGGACTTGCCCTTCTTCAAGAACTACTACGCCGGTGGGGTGAACTCGGTACGCGGTTTCAAGACCAGCACGCTGGGGACTTCGGGTACCCTCGATGGCGATGACCATCTCGGTGGCAACCGGAAGATCGTCGGTAACGCCGAACTGCTGTGGAGCTTGCCGGGTTTCGAGAGAACCGCGCGCGTCGGTCTGTTCTTTGATGCCGGCCAGGTGTACGCTTCGGGCGACAAGTTCGACCTCGGGGAGTTGCGTTATTCAACCGGGGTGACGGCGTCCTGGGTGTCGCCGATCGGACCGTTGAAATTCAGTATCGGTACGCCGCTGAACAAGAAGGATGACGATGAAAAGGAAGCCTTCCAGTTCCAGTTGGGTACCACTTTTTGATCCAGGAGTCTCATGTTGAAAGCCAGAACCTTTGCAGTCGCCTCCCTGATGTCCCTCTTGAGCGTTGGTGGGCTTGGAGCCGCCGAACTCAAGGTGGGTTACGTCGATACCCAGCGCATCTTCCGGGAGGCGCCGGCCGCCCAGAAGGCCGCCAAGAAGCTGGAAAGCGAGTTCTCGCGGCGTGACCAGGAATTGCAGCGCATGGCCAAGCAGTTGCAGGGCCTGCAGGAATCCCTGGAAAAGAACGGGGTGACGATGGGCGAATCGGAACGCCGCGCCAAGGAAAAGGAGTTGGGCGATCTGTCGCGTGAGTTCCAGCGCCGCCAGCGTGAGTTCCGCGAGGACCTCAACCTGCGCCAGAACGAGGAAAACGCCGCGATCATCGAGAAGGCCAACCGGGCGATCAAGCAGATTGCCGATGCCGACAAGTATGACCTGATCCTGCAGGATGTCGTCTGGGTCAGCCCGCGTCTGGACGTCACCGATCGCGTCATCAAGGCGCTGTCCGACGGCAAGTGATGCCGGATACCGCAGCCCATTCGCTGACGCTAGCCGAGATCGCCGCCCAACTGGGCGGCGACTTGCTTGGGGCGGGCGATATCCGCATTTTCCGCGTCGCCACGCTGGCGACGGCGGGAGAAGGCGAGATCGCTTTTCTGGCCAACCCGAAATACCGGGCGCAATTGCGTTCCTGTCGTGCCACCGCGGTGATCCTGGGGCCTGACGCCGCTGCCGATTTTGCCGGGCCGCGCATCGTCACTGGCAACCCCTATGCCTATTACGCGCGCGTGGCTTCGTTGCTCAATCCCCTGGCAGCCGGGTTTTCCGGTGTTCATGCCAGCGCGGTGGTCGATTCCGCCGTGCCGGCCAGCGCCGCCATCGGGCCGCTGGTCAGCATCGGTCGCGGTGTGACCCTGGGCGAGGATGTCGTCGTCCATGCTGGTTGCGTGATCGGCGACGGGGTCAGCATCGGCAGCGGCAGCGTGCTCTATCCGAATGTCACGGTCTATCACGGTTGCCAGCTCGGTGAGCGGGTGATCATCCATTCCGGTACGGTGATCGGCGCTGACGGTTTCGGGTTCGCGCCCGAAGGCAAACGCTGGATCAAGATTCCGCAGACCGGCGTAGTGCGCATCGGCAACGATGTCGAGATTGGCGCCAACACCACGATCGATCGCGGTGCGCTCGACGATACGCTGATCGGCGACGGCTGCAAGATCGATAACCTGGTGCAGATCGCCCACAACTGCCAGATTGGCGACAACAGCGTCCTGGCTGGTTGCGTCGGGATTGCCGGCAGTACCACCCTGGGCGAACACTGCGTCGTCGGTGGTGCCGGCATGATTTCCGGCCACCTAGAGCTGGCGGCTGGAACCACGGTTTCTGCGGGGACCCTGGTGATGAAGAGCATCAAGGAAGCCGGGCGCTATACCGGGGTCTTCCCGCTCGATAGCCACGACGACTGGGTGCGCAATGCGGCGCATATCCGACGTTTGTCCAAACTGGCGGAGCGAGTTTCCGAACTTGAGAGACTACTTAAAGAAAATAATATAAAGGACTGAAACAAATGGATATTCACCAGATTCTCGAGCACCTCCCGCACCGCTATCCCTTTCTGCTGGTCGATCGCGTCGTCGATCTCGTCCCGGGTAAGTCCATCCACGCCTACAAGAACGTCACCATCAACGAACCCTTTTTCGTCGGTCACTTTCCGCACCATCCGGTCATGCCCGGCGTGCTGATCATGGAAGCGCTGGCCCAGGCGGCCGGCATCCTGTCGTTCAAGACCATGGAAGAAAAGCCGTCGCCGGATACCGTGTTCTATTTTGCCGGCATCGACGACGCGCGTTTCAAGCGGCCGGTGATGCCGGGCGACCGTCTCGACCTGCATGTCGAGATCGAGCGCCAGATGCGCGGCATCTGGAAGTACGTCGCCGAAGCCCGGGTCGATGGCCAGCTCGCCGCCTCGGCCAAGCTGATGTGCGCCAAGCGGGACCTCTGACATGATCCATCCGACCGCCATCGTCGATCCGGGCGCACGCCTCGGCGCCAATGTCGAAATCGGCGCCTATTCGATCATCGGGCCGCACGTCGAGATCGGTGACAACACCGTCGTCGGACCGCATGTCGTGATCACCGGCCACACCCGCATCGGTTGCGACAACCGCATCTTCCAGTTCTGCTCGCTGGGCGAAGTGCCGCAGGACAAGAAATACGCCGGCGAGCCGACCCGTCTCGAGATCGGCGACCGCAACACGATCCGCGAGAGCTGCACCTTCAACGTCGGTACCGTCCAGGATGCCGGCGTCACCCGCATCGGCGACGACAACTGGATCATGGCCTACGTGCATATCGCGCACGACTGCCAGGTCGGCAACAAGTGCACCTTCGCCAACAACGCCTCGCTCGCCGGCCATGTCGTCGTCGGTGACTGGGCCATTCTCGGTGGTTTCACCGGGGTGCATCAGTTCTGCCACATCGGCGCCCACGTCATGACCGCGGTCAGTTCCGTCATCCTGCAGGACGTCCCGCCCTACCTGATGGCCGCCGGCAACACCGCCCAGCCCTACGGTATCAACGTCGAAGGCCTGAAGCGGCGCGGCTTCGGTCCGGACGCCATCATGGCGCTCAAACGCGCCTACCGGACGATCTACAAGTCCGGTCTGCTGCTTGAGGAAGCGAAGGCCAAGCTGGTCGACGAGGCCGGGACGCATCCGGAATTGCAACTGTTCGTCGACTTCTTTGCCCAATCCCGCCGCGGCATCATTCGCTGACATGACGGCCGTGGTTCGTATCGCCCTGGTGGCCGGCGAGGCTTCCGGCGACCTTCTGGGCGCCCACCTGATCGCCGCGTTGAAAAGCCGCCTGCCCGATGCCGTCTTCTACGGCATCGGCGGTCCGCGCATGCAGGGGCAGGGGATGGACTGCTGGTGGCCGATGGGCAAGCTATCGGTCATGGGCTACTGGGATGCGCTCAAACACTACCGGGAAATCGCCGGCATCCGCCGCAAACTGAAGAAGCGCCTGCTTGAGCAGCGGCCGGACATCTTCATCGGCATCGACGCGCCCGATTTCAACCTCGACCTCGAAGCGGGCCTCAAGTCGGCCGGGATTCCCACCATCCATTACGTCAGTCCCTCGATCTGGGCCTGGCGGGGCAAGCGGATCAGGAAGATCGCTCGGGCCGTCTGCCGGGTGCTCGCGCTGTTTCCGATGGAGCCGCCGCTCTATCACCAGGCGGGGATCCCTGTCAGTTACGTCGGCCACCCGCTGGCCGACAGCATTCCTCTGGAAACCAGCCGCCAGGCGGTCCGCGAAAAACTGGCCCTGCCGCGTGCCCTGCCGATCTTCGCACTGCTGCCCGGCAGCCGTCAGGGCGAGTTGGGCGCCATGGCCGACACCTTCGTGCAGACGGCGCGCCTGATCCGCGAGCGCTACCAGCCCGACGCCGTCTTCGTCGTGCCGCTGGCCACCCGCGAGACCCGGCTGCAGTTCGAAGCCGCCATCCATCGCTGCCAGGCGGCGGACATTCCCTTCCGCCTGCTCTTCGGCCATGCCCAGGACGCCGTCGGCGCCGCCGATGTCGCCCTCGTCGCCAGCGGTACGGCGACCCTGGAGGCGGCGCTGATCAAGCGGCCGATGGTGATCACCTACAAGATCGCCAAATTCTCCTACTGGCTGATGAAGCGCATGGCCTACCTGCCTTACGTCGGCCTGCCCAATGTCCTTTGCGGCCGTTTCGTGGTGCCGGAAATCCTGCAGGACGAGGCGACCCCGGACAACCTCGCCGAAGCGCTGAACAAGCTTTACGAGGACGAAGAGGCGGCGACGGCGATCGAGGCGGCGTTCACCGACCTCCACCTGCAGTTGCGCCAGAACACCGCCGAGAAGGCGGCGCAGGCGGTGATCGAATGCCTGAACTGATCGTTCCCGAAGGTCTCGTCTGCGGCGTCGATGAAGCCGGGCGCGGACCGCTCGCCGGGCCGGTCGTCGCGGCCGCGGTGATCCTCGACCCGGCCAGGCCGATCCTTGGTCTCAACGATTCGAAGAAGCTCTCCGAACGGCGGCGCGCGGCGCTGGCCGTCGAAATCCGCGAGAAGGCGCTGGCCTGGGCGGTGGCCGAAGCCAGCGTCGAGGAAATCGACCGCCTCAACATCCTGCACGCCAGCCTGCTCGCCATGCAACGCGCCGTCGCCGGGCTCGCCGTGGCGCCGGAACGGGCGCTGATCGACGGCAACCGCTGTCCGCGCCTGCCGATGCCTGCCGAGGCCGTGGTCAAGGGCGACGGCAAGATCGCTTCGATCGCCGCCGCCTCCATCCTCGCCAAGACTGTCCGCGACGCCGGCATGCTCGTCCTGCACGAGCAGTACCCGCACTATGGTTTCGACCGCCACATGGGCTATCCGACGCCGGCGCATTTCGCCGCCCTCGAAGCGCATGGCGCGTCGCCGGTGCATCGCCGGAGCTTCGCCCCGGTCGCCCGTCAGTTGTCGCTGCTGTGAAGCTGATCCAGTCACGCGACAACGCCTACTACAAGCAGCTCAAGCGGCTGGCCGAATCCGGTCGCGAGCGCAAGAAGAGGGGACGGACGCTGCTCGACGGCCTGCATCTGGCGCAGGCCTGGGAAGCGCAGCGCGGCCCGTTGAGCGATCTGGTGGTCGCCGAATCGGCGCTGAGCGGCGGCGAGATCGCCGACTGGCTCGCTGGCCGAGACTGCACGGTGATCGGCGACGCCTTGATGCGCGAACTGGGTATCGTCGATACGCCGAGCGGCCTGCTCGCCGTCGTCGACACGCCGCAGCCAGCGGTGGCTCCCGATCCCGACGCTGATGCCGTCCTCCTCGATGGCGTCCAGGACCCCGGCAACCTCGGCAGCCTGCTGCGCAGCGCCGCTGCCGCCGGCGTCGGCCAGGTGCTGCTGTCCGCCGGCTGTGCCGCCGCCTGGTCGCCGAAAGTCCTGCGTGCCGGGCAGGGCGCGCATTTTGTCCTGAGCATCCATGAAGACCGGGACCTCGCCGATTTCATGGACGTCTACCGGGGAACGACGCTGGCGACCACGCTCGAGCGGGCCACTTCGCTCTACGCCGCGCAATGGGCCGGGCCGCTCGCCTGGGTGTTCGGTGCCGAAGGACGAGGCGTCAGCCCGGCGCTGATCGAGCGCGCCGGGCTGCGCATCCGGATTCCGATGCCGGGCGCCGTCGAATCGCTCAATGTCGGCGCGGCAGCGGCCGTCTGCCTGTTTGAAATGGTGCGGCGGCGTCTGACTTGAAGGCGTTTCGTTGGAAGCGGGGCGCTTGAGCGGGTACTATTACCGCAAAGCTCAAAGCTTGCCTCGTCGAGGAGGCGGGTTTTGGCGCTCGCTCGCGATATAAGAGAAAAAGCACATGAACAACGACAACATTGCGATCGTCGGGGTCGCCTTCCGTTTCCCAGGGGATATGTCCAACGAAACGGAGTTCTGGCAGGCGCTTGCCGGCTGCCGTGACCTGGTTACCGAGGTTCCCGCATCCCGCTGGGCAACCGAACGGCTGCAGCATCCGCAGCGCAACGAGCCGGGGCGCAGCATCACTTTTGCCGCTGGTGTGCTTTCCCGGATCGATGAATTCGACGCCGCCTTTTTCGGCATTTCACCGCGCGAGGCAAATAGCCTCGACCCGCAGCAACGCCTGTTGCTCGAACTGGCCTGGGAAGCGATGGAGAACGCGGGTACCCCGGCCAGTCAGCTGGCCGGCAGCGATTGCGCGGTCTATGTCGGGATTTCCAGCAATGATTACGCCAGCCGTTCGATGGACGATGTCGCCGTCCTCGGCGCCCATTCGATGACCGGCAACACGCTCAGTATCGCCGCCAACCGGCTTTCCTACGTCTTCGACCTGCATGGGCCGTCGCTGGCGGTCGATACCGCCTGCTCCTCGTCGTTGGTCGCGCTGCATCACGCCTGCACCGCCTTGCGCACCGGCGAGGCGTCGCTGGCTCTGGCCGGCGGCGTCAGCATCCTGCTCCATCCGCATCCCTTCATCGGCTTCACCAAGGCCTCGATGCTCTCCGCCGGTGGCCGCTGCAAGACCTTCGACGCCAGCGGCGATGGCTATGTCCGCGGCGAGGGCGGGGCGCTCCTGCTGCTCAAGCCGTTGTCCCAGGCAATCGCCGACGGCGACCGGATTCACGCCGTGATCCGTGGCTCCGGCGTCAATGCCGACGGCAGCCGCAAGACCGGATTGACCATTCCCAGCATCGACGGCCAGGTCGAACTGATGCGCCAGGTGCTGGCCCGTCACGACCTCGACCCTGCTGCCGTCGATTATCTGGAAGCCCACGGTACCGGCACCGCGATCGGCGATCCGATCGAGACCGCCGCCATCGGCGCCGTCTACGGCCAGGCGCGGGCCGCCGCCGATCCGTTGCCGATCGGTTCGGTGAAGACCAACGTCGGCCACCTCGAGCCGGCTTCCGGCATGGCCGGGCTGGTCAAGGCGCTGCTCGTGCTCAAGCACCGGGAAGTGCCGCCGTCGCTGCACCTGGAAACACCCAATCCGAAGATCGACTTCGCTGGCTGGCACCTGCACGCAGTCGATGCACCGTATTCGCTCGCCGAACGCGCTGCCCGCAAGCCGCTCATGGTCGGCGTCAATTCCTTCGGTTTTGGCGGTGCCAATGCCCACGTGCTGCTCGAAGAGTTCCGGCCAAACGCCGCTGCCACCAACGCACCAGCAGGAACGGGTTTGCCGCTCGTCCTTTCCGCGCGCAGCGTGCCCGCCCTGCGTGCGCTGGCCGCTGCTTACGCGGCGCGCCTTGCCGAGCCGGTCGATAGCTACGATCTCGCCTGGTGCGCCGCGCACCGCCGCGACTGGCTCGAACATCGTCTGGCCGTACGCATCGACGACCGGCAGTCGGCCGTACAGCTTCTCCAGCGCTACGCCGAAAGCGGCGAAGCCGCTGGCGTCGTGGTCGACGAAGCGCCAGCGGTGGCCGGCAAGTTGGCCTTCATCTATGCCGGTAACGGTTCGCAGTGGGTCGGCATGGGGCAGATGCTGCTTGCCGAAAGCCCGCGCTTCCGGCAACTGATCGAGGAACTGGAAGCGCCGGTGCAGGCGCAGTCGGGAATTTCCTTGCTCGGCGAATTGCAGGCCGGTGCCGAATCGGCCCGTCTCGACGACACCGGGGTCGCCCAGCCGACGCTGTTCGCGCTGCAGTACGCCTTGACCGTGTTGTTGCGCGAGCAGGGCATCGTCGCCGATTGCACTGCCGGCCACAGCGTCGGCGAAATCGCCGCCGCCTGGGCGGCCGGCGCCTTGAGCCGCGACGAAGCGGTGCGCGTCATCTGCGCCCGCAGCGCCGCCCAGGCGCTGACCCGCGGCGCCGGCCGGATGGCCGCCGTCGCCATCGGCGAGGAAAGCCTGCGTGCCTTGCTCGCCGAGCACGGCCTGGACAGCATCGAAGTTGCCGGCATCAACAGTCCGCAGAACCTTACCGTATCCGGCCCGCTCGCCGCGCTCGAACAATTGTCGCCGTTGTTGCGCGCGCGCGGCGCCGCCTTCCGCCTGCTCGACCTCGATTACGCCTTCCACAGCGCGGCAATGGAGCCGACGCGCGAGATGCTGTTTGCCTCGCTGGCAGGTTTCGCGCCGCAGCCGCTGGTTTCGGGAACGCAGTTCTTCTCGACGGTGTCCGGGCAGGCCTGCGTCAAACCGCTCGATGCCGTTTATTGGTGGGACAACATCCGGCAGCCGGTGCGCTTTGCCGACGCCATCACGGCCATGGCCGCTGCCGGCGCCAACGTCTTCGTCGAAATTTCCCCCAACGCCATCCTCCAGCGCTACCTCAAGGAATGCCTGGCGGCGGCCAAGGTTCAGGGCCGCCTGCTGCCTTCGCTACGCAAGAACGACGATGGCGTGGACCGAGTTGAGGAACTTGTCCTGCGCTTGCAAGTGCTCGGCGGTGTCCGCCGCCTGGAGGCCGTTTTCCCGGTGGCTGGGCGTTTTGTCGATTTGCCCCTCTATCCCTGGCAACGCGAACGTTTCTGGCAAGAGAGCTCGCCTGAGGGTTACGGCCTGATCGTACGTGACCGCGTTCATCCGCTGCTCGGCTGGGCGCTCAAGGAAGCGCCGGCCGCCTGGGAGAACCTGCTCGATCCGCGCGTCGACCGCTGGCTGGCCGACCACCGCGTCGGCGGTGCCGTCGTCCTGCCCGGCGCCGCCTACGTCGAGATGGCGCTGGCCGCGTCGCAGCAGTTCTACGGCGGCGACAGCATCGAGGTCGAACAGCTCGACATCATTTCGCCGGTGGTCTTCGACGAAGCCCATGGACGCTGCATCCGCTTCGACCTCAACCCGCGCGACGGCAGCTTCCAGATCCGCAGCCGGCAACGGCTGAGCGAGGACGAATGGTCGCTGCACGCCGCCGGCCGCCTGCTCGGTACGATGAGCGTGGCGCTGACGACGCGTCCGCTGCTCGCCATCGACCCGGTTGCTGAAATCGATCACGACACCCACTACCGGCTGGCCAGTGAACTCGGCCTCGACTATGGCGGCGATTTCCGTGGCCTGGCTCGTGCCTGCCACGACGATACCCGGTTGAGCGGCGAGTTCGTCGCCAGCGGCGAAACCGACGCCTGGCTGCTGACCCCCGCTCGGCTTGATGTCTGCTTCCAGTCGCTGCTCGATTTTCAACGTTCGGAAATCGAGTCCGGCAACGGTGTTCCCTCGCTACCGGTCAAGATTGGTCGCCTGCAACTGCGTCTCGGCGCTGGACCGGTCGTCGCATTCCGTACTTACTTGCGCAAGCGCAGCTTGCGTTCGGTGCTTGTCGATTTCGAACTGTTCGACGCCGCCGGCCAGTGCGTCGCCCGCCTTGCCGGCTGCCGCTTCCGTTCGGCGGCACTGCGCCGGGAAGGGCGGACGGCACCGGCGGCTTGGGAAATCGTGCCGACTCTGGCGGCGCATCCGTCGGCAACCCGCCAGGCAGCTTTCCCTGGCGGCGCCGACTGGGCGGCCATCCTCGACCGGGCGCTGCTTGCCCAGGAGCCGCGCCTGCAGCGCCAGTCGGCTATCGGCGAAGCCCTGCCGCTGCTCGACGCGCTGGTCACCGCCTACGCGCTGCAGGCGATGGCCGGGCTGCTGCGCGAGGCCCCGGAAGATGCCGGGCGCTTCCTTGCCGGCGAGGGCTTTGCCAGCGATGCGCAGCGGGCCCTGTTCGCCTGGACACGGACTCTGCTGGAAAGTCAGGAACTGCTGCAGATCGATGACGGCGTTCCCGGCGTCCCCGAACTCGATGCCGATGCCTTGCCGGCACCAGCCGAAATCTGGCGCACTCTGCTTGCCGAGTACCCGGACAGCCTGGCCGAGCTGATCCTGCTTGCCGTCGCCGGCAGCCGGCTGGCCGATGTCCTGGCCGGGCGTGGCGATGCCGGTGCGCTTGCTGCCGCGCTCGCGCGCAGCCCGCAATGGGAAACCCTGCACGACGATTCGCTGAGCTACCTGGCCAGCCGCGTCGCCTGCGAAACCCTGGTCGTCGAGGCGATGCGCCGACGCGACCCGGCGCGCCGCCTGCGCGTTCTGGAAATCGCCGCCGGCGCGACGACGATTCCGCGCCAGATCGCCGGCGCCATCGACGCCACCGGCATCGACTACTGGATCGCCCAGGCCGACCCGGAAATCCGCGACCGTCTGAGCCGCGATTACCAGGAGCGCGACTGGGTGCAGGTCGCTGCGCTCGATGCCGAGGCCGCGCGTCTCGACGCCGCCGCCTTGCAGGGCGGTGATTTCGACCTCATCCTGTTGCGTCATGCCTTGTCGGCCAGCGCCAACCCGCGCGCGCTGCTGGGCATGCTGCAGGGCGTGCTGGCCGAGGGCGGCCTGCTTGCCATCAGCGAACGGGCGGCCGATCCGGCCGCCGGCCTGCTCGCTGCCGGCCGCCTGCTGCCCGGGGCCGGCGCCTGGCAGACACTGCTCGAAGGCAGCGGTTTTGCCACCTGCCGGCTCTGGTACGAACCGGCCGCCGCCGACCTCGCTGCCGGCAGCTACCTGTTGCTGGCCGAAGGCGGCGCGCGCGCTGGCGAGCCAGCGCCGGAAGCGCCGCCAGCCGTCGCCGAACACTGGCTGCTGCTCGCTGCCGATCCGGCTGCCACCGGCGTTGTCGCGTTGCAGGCCGCACTGGCCGCCAGCGGCAAGAACGTGGAAATTGCCAGCGAACTGCCGGCCACCGCCAGCCCGGCGCACATTGTCTGGCTGCCGGCTGCTGTTGCAGCCGACGATACGGGACCGACGCTGGCCTTCTTCGAACTGGTCCATCAGCTTGCCGCGCGTAGCCCGGCGCCGCAACTGCACCTGCTGCTCGGCGGTGGGGCGCCGGTCGACGGGCTGGCCGACGAATTGCCGGTACAAGCGGCGCTGGCCGCCGTCTGGGGACTGGCGCGGGTGGTCATGAACGAGATGCCCGGACTCAAGCTGCAACTGATCGATTGCCCGCTGACTGGCGATGTCGCCGCGCTGGGCGCCGAACTGACGCAGCCCGATGGCGAAAGCGAGATCATCCTGCGTTCGTCGGGGCGCCAGGTGCTGCGCATGCGCGCGACACAGGTCGCCGCGCCGCCGGCCGCTGCCGAAAGCGAATCCCGCTACCGCCTCGATTTCCGCGTTCCCGGCCAGTTGCGCAACCTGCTCTGGCTGCAGACGCCGGCCGCGACGCTTGGCGCCAAGGAGATCGAGGTCCGCCCACAGGCGACCGGCCTCAATTTCCGCGACATCATGTACGTCATGGGCCTCCTGCCCGACGAGGCGGTCGAGCACGGCTTCGCCGGCGCTAGCCTGGGGCTGGAGTTCGCCGGCGTGGTCAGCCGGGTCGGCAGCGAAGTCACCGGCTTCAGGCCCGGCGATCCCGTGATGGGCTTCGGTTCGGCCTGCTTCGCCAGCCATGTCATCTCCCGCGAGGATGCGCTGATGCCGATTCCCGACGGCTGCTCCTTCGCCGCCGCGGCGACGGTACCGACCGTCTTCTTCACCGTCTATTACGCGCTCAAGGAGCTGGCCCGCCTGCAACCCGGCGAACGTGTGCTGATCCATGGCGCCGCCGGTGGCGTCGGCATTGCTGCCGTGCAACTGGCCCGCCATCTCGGCGCGGAGGTCTTCGCCACCGCTGGCAGCGACGAGAAGCGCCTCTTCGTCGAACTGCTCGGCGCCGATCATGTGCTCGATTCACGCAGCCTGGCTTTCGCCGAGGACATCCTGGCGCTGACCGGCGGCGAGGGCGTCGATGTCGTCCTCAACTCGCTGGCCGGCGAAGCGATCCGCCGCAACTTGCAGATCCTGCGTCCCTTTGGCCGCTTCCTCGAACTCGGCAAGCGCGATTTCTTCGAGAACACGCCGATCGGCCTGCGCCCGTTCAAGGACAACATCAGCTATTTCGGCATCGACGCCGACCAGTTGCTGATCGCTCGCCCGGCGCTTGCCGCCCGCCTGTTCGGCGAAGTCATGGCGCTGTTCGGTGAGGGCGTACTGACGCCGCTGCCGGCACGCGTCTTCCCGGCGGAACAGGTGGTCGATGCCTTCCGCTACATGCAGCAGGCGCGGCAGATCGGCAAGGTCGTCGTCTCCTTCGAGGACGCCCGGGTCGATGCCCAGCCGCAGTTTGCGCAGCGCCATGTGGCGCAGTTCGATCCTGCCGGCAGCTACCTGCTGACCGGCGGCGTCGGCGGTTTCGGTCTCGAAACCGCCCGCTGGCTGGCCAGCCATGGCGCCGGCCAGCTCGTCCTGGTCAGCCGGCGCGGCGCCGAGACGCCGGGGGCCGAGGCCGTTCGCCAGGAACTGGAAGCGCTTGGTGCCGGTGTCCGCATCGTCGCCTGCGACGTCGCCGACCGTGCCGCGGTAGCGCAAATGCTGGCCGGTCTGGCCGACCTGCCGCCGCTGAAGGGGATCTTCCACGCGGCGATGGTGATCGACGATGCACTGCTCGGCAACCTCGACGCCCAGCGTGTCGCCCGCGTCCTCGAACCGAAGATCAAGGGCGCCTGGCATCTGCACGAACTGACGCGCGACTGCCCGCTCGAGCATTTCGTCCTCTACTCCTCTATCACCACCAGCATCGGCAACCCGGGGCAGGCTTCCTACGTCGCCGCCAACACCTGGCTCGAGGCGCTGGCCGTGCAGCGTCGCCGCAGCGGCCTGCCGGCGACCTGCGTCGGCTGGGGGCCGATCGGCGACGCCGGTTATCTGACCCGCAACCAGGCGGTCAAGGACAGCCTCGCCAGCCGTCTCGGCGCGGCGCCGCTGGCGGTGGAAACGGCGCTAGCCATGCTCGGCGAAGTGCTCGCCGCCGGCAGCCCCAATCTGGCGCTGGCCGATTTCCACTGGCCGACGCTGGCGCGCCTGCTGCCGTCCAGTCACAGCCCGCGCTTCGCCGCGCTCTGGCGCAACGGCGACGAGGCGGCGAGCGGCCCGGAGAACCTCGAGGACTTCCGCAGCCTGATCGAGGGCAAGTCGCCGGATGAGGTCAGGCAACTGGTGCGTTCGCTGGTCACCCAGGAAGTCGCGCAGACGCTGGCGATCAACCCCGAGCGCATCGACGCCGGCCGTTCGTTGCACGACCTCGGCCTCGATTCGCTGATGGGCGTCGAACTCGCTCTCGGCCTGGAAAAGCGCTTCGGCGTCCAGGTGCCGGCGATGATGCTGAACGAGGGGCCGACCGTCGATCGCGTCACCGAGCGCATCGTCGAGCGTCTCGGCGGTGGTGGCGAGGTCAACGATCTTGCCAGCACGGCGGCCGGCATGGCGGCGCAGCATGCGCAGGATATTGCACCGGAAATCCTGGAGTCGGTGGTCAATGATTTGCAGGGGAAAGTCTGACCCATGGCAATTTTCTCGGCGGGGCGCAGCAAAGAGACAGCCATCCATTTGGCCAAAAATACGGGCGAAAGGCCGATGGTGGCTGATGGCGGACTCGACGTACCGGAAAAGTTCTATCGGATCGACAAGTTTCCCGGCTATACCAAAATCGCATTGTTTCGTCTTGCAGCGGAAAAGTTGCGGATCGACGACCCTTACTTCATTTGCCATGAGGGCGTGGCCGGCGCGACGACGACGGTTGGCGGACGGAGCATGCTCAATTTTTCGAGCTACAACTACCTCGGCCTTTCCGGCGATTCCCGCGTCAGTGCCGCAGTCAAGGCGGCAATTGACCGTTACGGTACCTCGCTGGCGGCCGCGCCCCGGGTGGCCGGCGAGGTGGCCGTGGTGCGCGAACTGGAAACCGCGATCGCCGGCCTGTACGGCGTCGATGACGCGGTGACCTTCGCCAGCGGCCACGTCACCAACGTCAATACCATCGGTTTCCTGTTCGGACCGAAGGATTTGATCATTCACGACCAGTTGGTCCATAACAGCGTGATCGAAGGTGTCCGTCTTTCGGGAGCGGCGCGCCGCGCCTTTCCCCATAACGATCCCGCCGCGCTGGATCGCCTGCTTACCGAAATCCGGGGCAACTTCGAACGGGTGCTCGTGGTGATCGAGGGGCTCTACAGCATGGACGGCGATTCGCCGGCATTGGCGAGCTTTGTCGAAATCAAGCGGCGGCACCGCGCCTTCCTGATGGTCGACGAGGCGCATTCGCTCGGTGTGCTGGGTAGCAGCGGTCGGGGTATTCACGAACACTGCGGCGTGCCGGCTGGTGACGTCGACATCTGGATGGGTACCCTGAGCAAATCGTTCGCCGGCTGCGGCGGTTTCATCGCTGGCGAGCAGGCGCTGGTCGACCTGATCCGCTACGCGGCACCGGGCTACAATGCCAGCGTCGGTCTGGCGCCGGCGTTGGCGGCAGCATCATCGGCGGTCATCCGGATCATGCTCGATGAGCCCTGGCGGCTGGAACAGTTACGTGCGGCGGGCCGCTATTTTCTCGAACAGGCTCGACTCCGTGGCATGAATACCGGACTCTCCGAGGGCTACTGCGTCGTTCCTCTGATTACTGGCAGTTCGCTGAAGGCGGTCAGTCTCTCAAAGAAACTTGCTCGGCAAGGAATCAGTGTGCAACCGATCATCCATCCGGCGGTAGAGGAGAGGCTGGCGCGCCTGCGTTTCTTCATCTGTTACGCCCATACGCAGACCCAGATCGATCACACACTCGACGAGATTGCCCGTTGCCGCTGAAACCATGAAAAAGCCCATGTCCGTTCTTGCTGGCGATCTTCGGGAGAAACTCGTCAAACGCTTTGCCGCCCGCCGGGAAACCGGCGAAGTTACGTCCGCGCCAAGTCCGTCCGCTGCGTCACCGGATATCGACCAGTTCTGTCGCTTCGATGCCTTTCCTGCCTATCGGCAGATCGTCTCGTCGCTACAGTCCAGCCAACCAGCGCTTGCTCCGGGGCAGGGAGAAGGCGATTTCGCGAGCTACGACTATCTGGGCCTGGCCAGCGACCCGCGCGTCCGGGAAGCGGCCAAGCAGGCCGTCGATCAATACGGCAGTTCGGTCTCGGCCAGTCGTCTGGTGGCCGGCGAGCGCCCCTTGCTGCGCGAACTCGAAGCGGCGCTGGCGGAAATCTACGCAGTGGACGACGCGCTGGTTTTTGTCAGCCGTTATGCCGGCAACGAAACGACGATCGGCCATCTGTTCGGTCCGCGGGATCTTGTCGTCCATGACCAGTTCTGTCATCTCAGCGTACTTGAGGGCGTCCGTCTGGCCGGCGCGACGCGGCGGGCCTTTCCGCACAACGACTTGCCGGCGCTGGAAAAATTGCTCGCCGGAGCGCGCGGCGATTACGAGCGGGTGCTGATCGTCGCCGACGGGCTATCCCCGGTCGCCGGCGACATCTGTGACTTGCCGGGCCTGGTTGCCCTGAAACAGCGCTACCGGACCTTCCTGATGGTCGATGACGCCCACGCGCTGGGCGTGCTCGGCGAAGGCGGCCGCGGCAGCCGCGAGCACTGGGCGCTGGCCGGCGACGATGTCGATTTCTGGTCGGGCAGCCTCGGGCATGCACTGGCCGGGGCGGGCGGTTATATCGCCGGCAGCCGGGCGCTGATCGACCTGCTGAAATATTCAGCCCCGGGTTTCGTCTACAGCGTTGGCCTGGCGCCGGCGATGGCCGCTGCCGCGCGCGAGGCGCTGCGCATCCTGGGCAGCGAACCGGCGCGCCCGGCGTTGCTGCGGCAAAACGCCAGGCAGTTTCTGGCCGGCGTGCATGCCCAGGGTTTCGCCACCGGCGCCTGTGCCGGACAAGCGGTGGTTCCGCTCATCCTCGGCGATTCCGGGACGGTCCTGGCGTTCGCCGAGCACTTGGCGGGCCAGGGAATCCAGGCACTGCCGCTGGTTTCCCCGGCGGTCGACGAGTGCCAGGCACGCCTGGTCTTCTGCATTCACCATGGGCATGGCGCTGAGTCACTGGAGCGGGCGCTGGCAGCGCTGGCCAGCGCCAGGCAGCGGGTCGGCGTGAAGCCGTAGGCAGCACTCCGTAGTCTGCGCTTCGCCCGAGGGCGGCAGCAATTCGCCAGTCGGATCGCGTCGTATGAAAAATGCAAATATCATTGCCGTTTTCTTCCCCGGAGAGCGCAATGAACGATTACACGTTGCTGCACCACGGTGCCGTCGATGGCGTCACCGGTTCCTGCCACGAACTGCGCGCCCGGGATGGCACGGCCATTCTCGTCGACTGCGGGCTGTTTCAGGGGGCCGAGGTGTCCGCCGAGGGCGGTTCGGCCGGCACGCCGGCAATCGACTTCCCCCTAGACCACATCCGGGCCATCGTCATCACCCATGTGCACATCGATCATCTCGGCCGTTTGCCCTACCTGCTGGCGGCCGGATTTCGCGGCCCCATCCTGTGCAGCGAGGCGAGTGCCGAACTGCTGCCGCTGATGCTGGAGGATGCGATGAAGGTCGGCGTGACGTCGGACCAACGCCTGATCCGGCGGATACTGGAACAAATCGCCAGTCAACTGGTGGCACTGCCCTACAAGCACTGGCATGCCTTGCTTCCCGGTTGGCAGATCAAGCTGCACCCGGCCGGACACATTCTCGGTTCAGCCTTCGTCGAAGTCCGGCTCAGCGGCGACTTGGCCGCAGGTTCTGGCAAAGGCGACTGGCGTATCGTCTTTTCCGGCGATCTTGGCGCTCCCCACAGCGCGCTTCTGCCGGCACCCCGTTCGCCATGGCGGGCCGATCTGCTGGTCCTCGAAAGCACCTACGGCGATCGCTTGCACGTTGATCGGAAGCAGCGCCGCCGGCAACTGCAGGAGACCATCGAACGCGCCCTGCGCAACCGGGGCAGCGTCCTCATTCCCGCCTTCAGCATCGGGCGTACCCAGGAACTCCTCTACGACCTGGAGCATGTCATCGCCAGCGCGAAAAAGCAGCCGGCGGAAACCGACTGGTCGGCGCTGGAGATCATCGTCGATTCCCCGCTGGCGGCGCGTCTGACGCAGGCACATATCCGCCTGCATCACCTGTGGGACGCCGAAGCCCGCCGCCGCACCGCCAGCGGTCGCCACCCCCTGGCCTTCGAACAGCTCTATACGGTGGACGGTCACGACGAGCATCTGCAAACCGTCGCCTACCTGGCGCGCAGCGCCCGCCCGGCGGTCGTCATCGCCGCTGGCGGGATGTGCTCCGGCGGGCGCATCGTCAATTACCTGAAAGCCATGATCGGCGACGCCCGGCACGACATCGTCTTCGTCGGCTATCAGGCGGCCGGAACGCCCGGGCACGCCATCCAGCAATACGGACCGCGCGGCGGCTATGTCGAACTCGACGGTGAGCGCCACAGCATCCGCGCCGGCATTCACCGCATCGCGGCGTATTCCGCGCACGCCGACCAGGCCGACCTGCTGCGCTTCGTCGGGCGTATGCGCCACCAGCCGGCGGAAATCCGTCTGGTCCATGGTGATCGCCGGGCCAAGGAGGTCTTGATGGAAAAACTGCACGCAAGATTTCCGGAGACGCAGGTTCGCATTCCCTGAGAACAGTCAGGTCAGGAAGCAATACCGGTAAAATGTCAGATTGGTTTCCGGGTATGTGAGCATGAAAATCATCGACAAGGGTGGGCAAATCGCCACGATCGTCGCCTTCGTGGCGATTTGCTGGCTGTCTGTCATGCCGAGCGAGATCGCCGCGGTCGATGGCTTCAACGACAAGGCCAAGCACGTCTTTGCGTTTTTTGTGCTCGCGACGGGCATGTTGCACTATTGGCGGATTTCCTGGCCTGCTGTTGTCGTGGCGCTATTGGGTTTCGGGATAGCTATTGAAATCGTGCAGTTGTACGTTCCTGGGCGAACCTCCAGCATGGCGGATGTCTTTGCCGATATGATTGGGATTGGGCTGGGTGTCCTGGGGCAGCGATTGATTTCCCGAAGTTCTTCTTGAGTTTCTGCATTTGCGGCACGGGGAGATGGAATGTGGCAGCTCGTGGATGACGCTGAAGTGACCGTCTGGAATATATAATCAACATTTTTTTACATGCCGTTGCTGTTGCGAATAACTTGTGTTGTGCATTTCGTCAGGCGGTTCGAGGGGGTAAGTAGGTGGCAAAGGGAATGATTCTGGCGGCGGGGCAGGGAACGCGCGTGCGTCCTCTAACCAAATATTTGCCCAAGCCGATGGTGCCTATCCTTGGTAAACCAGTGATGGAATACCTCATTGAGCACATGGCAAATTTTGGCGTTCGAGACATCATGGTCAATGTGGCCTTCAACCATGACAAGATTGAAAACTACTTTGGCGATGGTCGACGTTGGGGGGTTAATCTGGGCTATTCCTACGAAGGCGGACGGGATCACGGTGAGATCGTGCCTCGGCCGATGGGATCCGCCGGCGGAATGCGCAAGATTCAGGACTTCGGGAAATTCTTTGACGAGACGACACTGGTTATTTGTGGCGACGCAATTGTTGACCTGGATATTGAGGCCGCGCTGCAAGAGCACAGAAGCAAGGGGGCCTTGGCAAGCGTGGTCACGCTGGAGGTGCCGCTCGATCAAGTGCAGAACTATGGTGTTGTAGTCGCTGATGCGGAAGGGAAGGTGGTTTCATTTCAGGAAAAACCGAAGCCCGAAGAAGCGAAATCGCGCCTTGCCAGTACGGGTATCTACATTTTCGAGCCGGAAGTGCTCGATTTGATTCCGTCGGGCGTCCCTTTTGATATTGGCAGCCAGCTTTTTCCGATGCTGGTGGAAAAGAATTTGCCCTTCTACGCACAAAGGTGCACTTTCAATTGGATCGACATCGGTCGGCTCAATGATTACTGGGAGGTGTCGCAGCGCGTTTTGCGAGGAGATGTCGCGCAGATGGACATGCCCGGGAGGCAGATCGAACCTGGAGTCTGGGTGGGCTTGAATACCTCGATTGCTTGGGAGAGTTGTAAACTGGTTGGCCCCATTTATTTAGGCTCCAATGTGCGGATTGAACCTGGGGTATCAATCATTGGCCCGGCGTGGATCGGGCATGGTTCGCATATCCGCTCCAGGACGTTGATTGAGCGCTGCATTGTTTTTGAGTACACGCGTATCGGTGATGCTCAGCATCTGAAAGACATGATCGTATCGCCGCAATACTGTGTTGCGCGAGATGGTGTGGCTCATTATTTGGGTGAAGACGATTCGCCATATCGCTGGGGTGATGCACGGGGATAAGCAGTAGCGCTTCCTGAAGGGGGAGTTGAATTGGTTTTCTATTTATGTGTTGAATGACGAATGGGAGATTGGCCAGGCAAATGGCTATCGAAGTATGGGTAAACTGACAGGTTCTCTTGAGTGGAAGAATTTGGTTCGGCATGCGGAAGTGTTAAAGCGCAAACACCTTAAGACTCTTTTCAATGCCGATACAGCCAGGTTTGAGAGATTTTCACTTACGCATGGTGATTTGCTAATTGATTTCTCCAAGCAACGCATTGACACCACCACTCTTGCGCTACTTAGGAAATACGCCGAATTTTCTCAATGGCAAACTTGGCGTGACCGGATGTTTGCAGGGGAGGCAATCAACCACACCGAAGGAAGGGCGGTGGGGCACTGGCGATTACGCGCAGGACGCACGGCGCCGGACGATGTTCGAGATGTTCTCGGTCGAATGGAGCGCTTCTGCAATCAGGTGCGTTTCGCTGACTGGGTCGGCTTTTCCGGCAAACCAATCAGGCATATTGTCAATATTGGCATTGGTGGTTCGGATCTCGGTCCGAGAATGCTTGTCGAAGCGCTGAAGGCTTACCATTTGAAGGGGGTGCGAGTTCATTTTGTCTCCAATCTCGATGGTGCCGATCTTGCAACAACCCTGGAAGAACTGGATGCGGAGAGTACGCTGTTCATCGTTGCCAGCAAGACATTCACCACCAAAGAAACGATGACCAATGCGAATACAGCGCGCAATTGGTTGTTGCAGAAATTCAGTGGAGAAGAGAAGAGTATCTCCAGACATTTTGTTGCCGCCTCTTGTAATGTCCAGCAGGCTGAGCGCTTTGGTATTTCCACAGAAAACGTTTTCCCTTTCTCCGACTGGGTGGGCGGGCGCTTTTCAGTTTGTTCCTCCGTTGGCCTTTCTGTCGCGCTGGCAATTGGTTTCGAAAGATTTCAGCAATTTCTAGGGGGTGCTCGAGATATCGATCAGCATTTCTTTTCCGCGCCAATCGAAAGTAATGTTCCATTGACGCTGGCGCTGTTGAGTTTTTGGAATGGCAGCTTTTTAGGGGCGAGAAGCGAAGCCGTGTTTCCTTATTCCCATTCTCTTCGTTTGCTGCCTGCATATCTTCAGCAATTGGAGATGGAGAGTAACGGTAAGCGGATTGATCGTGATGGAACAGAGGTTGACTATCTGACCAGCCCAATCATCTGGGGTGAGTCGGGCAGTAACGGTCAACATTCCTTTTTTCAATTGCTGCATCAGGGCACAGAACTGGTTTCGAGCGATTTTATCGTAATGGCGGAGCCTGATTTCTCACCTCCAGGGCACCATGATGGGGTACTTGCCAATTGTCTGGCGCAGTCTTCGGCGTTGGCATTTGGCAAGTCAAGTACAGAACTCGAACCGGAGGAAATTCAGGATTCCTGGGGAGACTATCGCTGCTGTCCTGGGAATCAACCTTCCAACACGCTTGTACTACCGACGATTGAGCCTTTCACGCTTGGGCAGTTGGTTGCCATCTATGAGCATAAAACTTTTTGCCTTGGAGTACTGTGGAACCTTAATTCGTTCGATCAATGGGGGGTGGAATTTGGAAAGCTCCTCGCAGATCGATTGCGCCCGGTGATTTCGGGAAATGTGTCACCAGAAATGTATGATGCTTCAACCAGGGGAATTGTTGCGCATTTTTCAAAGCTTAAACATAAATTCATTAAAAAATAATTACTTAGATGGGGCGTGCTGCTTTCTTGATCAGATGACTTCTAGATGAATTTTAGATTTTTGCGGGGTGTATGATATCGTTTAGTTTTGAGTATTGTGCGGTGCAACATTTTGTTTGGTGGTTGGCTTAGAACCGCTGTAGTTGCTGAATGGCACATTGATCGTTTCAACTGCTGGGCAGCACGAAAAGAATCGGAATATTCGAAAGGAAATGGCAGGATGTGTGGGATCGTTGTGGCAGCGGCTGGCGGTTGTATCGTTTCGGTTCTGGTGGAAGGACTCAAGAAGTTGGAATACCGCGGTTACGATTCCGCGGGGCTCGCAGTCATCGCCGATGGCGAAATTGCCCGGGTGCGTTCGGTGGGCCGGGTTGCCGAACTTGAAAAAGCGGCCGCCGAGTTGAGCGCTTCGGTCGGCATTTCCCATACCCGTTGGGCCACCCATGGCGTTCCTTCCGAACGCAACGCGCATCCCCATGTTTCCGGGAAAATCGCCGTGGTCCATAACGGGATCATCGAGAACCACGAAGCCTTGCGCCAGGAACTGAGCGCGCTGGGTTACGTGTTCACTTCCGATACCGACACCGAAAGCATCGCTCACCTGATCGAGTTCGTCCTGCGTACCGAACCCGACCTTTTTGCGGCGGTGCAGCAGGCCTGCCAGCGACTGATCGGCGCCTACGCCATCGGCGTCATCGATCTCGATTTCCCGGAGCGCGTCATCGTCGCCCGCGAAGGCTCGCCCTTGCTGCTCGGAGTGTCCGACGCAGGCAACTATGCGGCGTCCGATGCCTCCGCGCTGCTGCAGGTGACCCGCAACATGATCTACCTGGAAAACGGCGATGTTGCCGAGCTGACGGCCAACTCGCTGCGGATCGTCAGCGGCGACGGCCAGCCCGTCGTCCGGCCGATCACAGTTTCCGAACTCTCCGCCGCCGCCGTTGAGCTCGGCCATTACCAGCACTTCATGCAGAAGGAAATCTTCGAGCAACCGGAAGCGCTGGCCAATACCCTGGAAATGATCGGCGGCAGCAAGACCATCCAGCCCGGCATTTTCGGGGCCGCAGCCGGGGAACTCCTGGCCGGTATCGATTCCGTGCTGATTCTCGCCTGTGGCACCAGCTCTCATTCGGGCATGACTGCCCGCTACTGGCTGGAAGGCCTCGCCGGCATCCCGTGTACCGTCGAGATCGCCAGCGAATACCGCTACCGGACCTCGGTGCCGAATCCGCGGCAACTCGTCGTCGCCATCTCCCAGTCCGGGGAAACCGCCGATACGCTGGCCGCGCTGCAGTATGCGAAGAGCCAGGGCCAGCAGAACACGCTGGCAATCTGCAATGTTCCGGAATCCGCCATCGTTCGCGAATCCGCGCTGCGCTTCATCACCCGTGCCGGCCCGGAAATCGGTGTCGCCTCGACCAAGGCCTTCTCCACGCAACTGGTTGCGCTATTCCTGCTGACCCTTGTCCTGGCCAAGGTCAAAGGCCGCTTGAGCAGCGAGGATGAAAGCTGCCATCTCGAACAACTGCGCCATCTGCCGGTCGCCGTCGGCAAGGTGCTGACGCTGGAACCGGAAATCGCAGCCTGGGCGGCACGATTCGCCAACAAGAAGGATGCGCTGTTCCTGGGCCGTGGCCGGCATTATCCGATCGCCCTGGAAGGTGCTCTCAAGCTCAAGGAAATCTCCTACATCCACGCTGAAGCCTATCCGGCCGGCGAACTCAAGCATGGCCCGCTGGCCCTGGTCGATGCCGAGATGCCGGTGATTTCCGTTGCTCCCAACGACGAACTGCTGGAAAAGCTGAAATCCAACCTGCAGGAAGTGCGCGCCCGTGGCGGAGAACTGTATGTCTTTGCCGATGCCGGCTCGGAAATCGCCGAGAGCGACGGCGTGCATATCCTGCATCTGCCGGAGCACTACGGACAGCTTTCTCCCGTCCTGCATGTCATTCCCCTGCAACTGCTTTCCTACCATGCCGCGCTGGTCAAGGGGACGGACGTTGACAAGCCGAGGAATCTGGCGAAATCGGTCACCGTCGAATAAGGCGGGACTTGAAAAAAGAAAACCCGGTGCGATACCGGGTTTTTTTTGCTTCTGGCCTGTGGTTTTTCTATTGCAGGATACTCGAGAAATTCTTGTGGAAGAAGTCCACATTGCGACCCTCGGTGATTTCGTAGAGCGTCGGGCCGCGATTCAGCCGTGCGCCGCCATCGCGGGTCAGCGGTTGCAGGACGATATTCGCCCAGCGCCGCGTTGAGGCCGTGGTCATCAGGTCGAAAGGCAAGGAGATGTAGAAACCCTTGTCGAAACTGCCTTCGCCGAATTGCTCCGCGGAGACGTTGGTGAAGGTGGCCCAGGCCCCCATGCGGACGCCGTTGTCGAATTCCTTGGAAACGTCGAAAGTCACGCCCAAGTCCTTGGCCAGGTAGCGACCGGCGCTGAGTGTCAGGTTCAGTCCGGGCGCCAAGGTCGGCACGATGTTGCGGAAATAGGCCGAGGCATGGCCGGTCACGACCGAGTAATCACGCAGGGCAAAGTCCTGCTTGAAGCCCCGCTGCTTGACCCAGTTGAGATTGAAGCCCAGGGCCAGGTTGCTGTTCAGCGGACGATAGAGGATTTCGCCACCGACGCCGGCGTACATCGATTCCAGGAAACCGCCGTAGGCCATGGCGTACCAGTCGCTGTTCATGCGCTTGACGTGATTCAGTTGCAGGCGCGGCATGATCACGTCGGAACTGATCATGTACTCCCGCAGATAGGTCCGGACGCGGGGCAGGTTGCTCGGGGCCGTGTACGTGAACTTGTCGAAGTTGTTGTACAGGTTGAAGCTCATCAAGCCATCGATCCAGGTGTTTTCCGAGAGACGCAACTGGGCATCGAGGTTGGCCGTCAATTGATACAGCACGAAAGCATCCGGCCCGCCCAGATTCTGGTTGTAGCCGGGGGCGAAACCCCAGTCGAACTCGACCTCATCCTTTTTCGCGAACACTTCCTCCTCGCGTCTCGGCAGGGCATTGACCTGCTCGACGGTCCGTCTCAGATCGCCCAGAGAGGCGTCTTGTTGCAGGGTCTTGCGGAAGGTGTCGCGCTTGATCGAGGTTTCGAGTACCGGTACGCCGCTGTGCGTTTCCGAAAGCGTGATCCAGTCGATATCGGCGGCGGCCTGAGCGTCGATGATACGGGCCGTGCGGCCGAGTGCGGCAGCGGTGTACAAGTAGCGCTTGTGTTCGCCCTTGACGACCAGCTCACGGTTACGCCGAGTGATCTTTTGCACCTTGATCCCGGCATTGTCTTCAATTTGCCGAACGATCTCCGGCCAGTCGTTGGCGATCGCCGGACGGCTGTTGTCCGGACGAACCGGCACCGGCGCCGGATCGGAAACCTTGCGCGGCACGCCGCGGCGGGGACTGAAATCGCCGGTGAAGTTGATGCCGAACAACAGCGTGTTGCCACGTTCCCAGCCGATGTTGAAAGCCAGGTAATCGCTGTGGCGGTAGGTCAGGCCGATATTGAAGGGTCGGTCCTGCTTGACCGTGGGGCCGCCTGTTTCATTCTTGTAATTGTTGCCTTCGTATTCCAGCTTGAGGATCAGGGGCTTCCACGGTGTTTGCCACTGCACGCCGGCAAACAGCGCGGCTGGGCCGCGGAAAAAGCTGGTGAGCGCGACCTTACCACCCTGTGAATCGAAACTTGACGGCCTATCGCGAAAACCACTGTAAATCCAGCCCAGCGGGTTCTCGATATCGCCGCGTTTGCCCATGTAGCCCCAGCCTAGTCCCAGGCTGAAGTCCAGGTCGTTCCAGCGCTTGTTGGCGACGATGTATTCTCCGGAGAAAAGCCCGGTACCGCCAATATCGCGCAAGCCGACGGAGATTTCCGGCAGACGCCGGGTTTCCTGTGTCAGCCGCACCTTCAGGTCAAAGCTCTTGTCCTTGTTGCTTTGCTTGCCGGTGGGATCGGCAGCATATTTAACCGTGGAAACGCTGGTGTAGCGATATACCGCTTCAAGCCAGTCAAAAGGTTGCAGTGTCATGGCCAGACGGCCGTAGGGTTCGACCTTCGAGGTGCCGATTGCCACCGAACCGGCTGGTAGCATCCGGGCCGACGGAGTTTGCATCAAGCCGACACCACCAAAATCCCCAAGTGTCGGCGGTACAACGTTGGCCAGGCTGTTTGCGGAGTAGGCGGCGAGAACCGCCAGGAACAGGGCGCGCAACGTCATTGGCCTGCTTCTTCCAGCGGCAAGGGCAAGGTGGCAATGAAATTGGCCAGATCGGCGTTCAGCCCGCTTGCGTCCATGCCATTGGGACCGGCAACGCGGACCAGGACAAAGGCACCCGGCGCTAACTGTGGCGAGGGCTCGTTGTTCCAGGCCGCGATACCGACACGGGTAAGATGACCATCCGGTTGGATGACGTCGATCCAGTCCGGGTCGGCTGCCGGGTGGCGGGGGCAGGTCTGGAGCGCGTCGCTGGCGCGCATCAGCGGGGTGAAGGAAATCCGGCAATGCGCTTGTACTGCGCCAACCACCATGACCCAGGTCGGGCGGGCAGGGTAACGCACCACATCGCCGTTCTTCAGGAACTGGTTGTTCTGGCGCTGCAGTTCGATGTCGATCGGATCCATGTTCACCAGGCGGCGACCGGAAACCGGTTGCGCAGCGACCCAGCCGCGCAAGCGCTGCAACAGGGCAACGCTTTCCCCGCCGGTGGGTTGCAAGCCGGCGGCGGTGAGATGAGACCCCAGCTCGAACAACAAGCCAGTCTTGAGCTTGCGTTGTGCCAGCAGGTTATCCTGGTGCAACCAGGCGGCGCCGGGCAAATAGGCATCGGCAAGCGCCCTGGCCGGCAGGACGAGGTCGAGCAGGCGCGAACCTTCGGGCAGGGTGTATTTTCCGGGATACTGGACCTTGCCCTGAATCTCGACTTCGATCTGGGGCGCCGCCTGAACGCGGGCCGCGGTCAGACAGAGCAGGACGGAAAGCAGTCCGTGGCGCAGGAGAGAAAAATTGCGCATCAACGCCCCCACCAGGATTTGAGCAAGGTGGTCCGGATGCGCTGTTCCGGCGTCAATTGCTGTTCGCTGCGCAGCACCTTGCCATTGTCCGGATCGACCCAGAAATAATTGGTTGCGCGGAATCTGGCCGGGGCTTCCGCCACCAGATGCTCCTCAACGTACATGACACGCGTAGAAACGCCATTGATCTCGATGGCGGTGATCTGGGGCCGCGAATAGCGGGTCAGCAGGCGCACGCCGGCGTAGTAACCCGGCATCCAGTCGACAATACGAGCGGCCGTGGCATTTTGCGGCAGGCGATGAAGGCCATGGGCGAAAGGATTGAAGCCCTCCCAACGGCTGGCGCTCAGGTTCTGCGGCAAGCCGCTGCTGCGGATGACCAGACCATCGCTTTCGACCAGGACCTGTTGCGATGAAGTCGCCCAGAAACGCCGGTTATCCACGCTCCGGCCAAGCACCATGATGGCCGAGCCGAGTTCGGGGATTTCCAGCCAGAGCTTGGCGAAGGGAGTGGCGTCAACTTCCGCCTGTACCGGTGTCTTGGCACTGCGGGAAGTGACGGCCTCACCCATCGTCTCGATGGTCGCTTGCCCCAGTTGGGTGCAGCCGGATAGCGCAATGAGCCAGAATGGCAGCAATACCTGAAGGCAACAGCGCATGGATTAGTTGTTACGAATATCTATTGCGGTCCTTGATCCGGTATAAATCAGATTAGCCGACGGCAGTAGTTGGGACAGAAAGCGGTTCCAAAGGGTGATACCTGCCGGACCAATAAAAACGACATCCTGCGGCTGTACCTCGAAATGCGACGCCAGTGCCATGGAAACCGGAGTACGCGCCGAGAGTTGATAGACCTTGATCGGTGCCGGTCCATCGCCCACCGCACCGCGGATCACGTACACCGCATCGGCGTTGGCCGTATCCTGGCGAATGCCGCCCGCCTGCCCGATGACGTCGGAGAGCGGCAGTGTGCTGGTCTTGAAAACGAAACTACCGGGACGGGTGACTTCGCCGAGGACATAGGCTTTGCGCCGGTCGTTGTAGGCCAGGTGAAGGTGGTCGCCAGCCTTGAGGAAAACCTTGTCGAACTGGTTGGTCTGGCCACGGCTCAAGGCGTCGAGGTCGATCGGGTAATCCTTGCCGTCGCGCTTCAGCGTCAACGCGGTAAGGTCCGCATCCTGAGTCTTGATGCCGGCATTGCCGATGGCGGCCAGCAAGGTCAGCGGCGCCTGGGTGATCGCCTGTTCCTGCGGGCGCTCAAAGGCGCCGGACAGGGTGACCTTGGCGCTGTTGACACGGATGACGTTGACGTCGACCTGCGGCATTTCGACCCATGCCGCGAGCTTCTTGGTCAAGGCGTCACGAATTTCGCTGATGGTTTTGCCAGCAACGGGCAGGGCGCCGACGAAGGGGAAGAACATCGTGCCGTCGTGGCGAACCTGGCGCCCGTTGGCTTCAGTCTGCTGCTGCTGACCGGCGGGTGCGCTCAGTTCCGGGTGGTCCCAGACGATTACCTGCAGGACGTCACCAATGCCAACCCGGTAAGGCGCCGGCTGATACTTCAGGAGTTCTTCCGGCAGGGCGGTCGAAACCGCCGGAACCGCTGTGGATTTCTGCACCGCGAGCAGCTTCGGGGTGATCGGAATGACTTCGATGTTCCCATTGTCCGCCGTTGGTGTACCGAGAAAAGATGACGATCCAAAATGCTGCCCCGGCGCCAAGGCGCATCCAGAGAGAATCAAGAAGGAGAGTGCGGAAACAGCAGAGAGGCGTAGATTGATCATCAGCAATACACAAAACGACCTCTGCGGTTGCCCGCAGAGGATTTTTGAATGGTAGGAGGGTGTGTTTACTTGGTACCGGTGGTGCCGGTGGTACCGGTGGTGCCGGTGGTGCCGCTGCTGCCGTTCCCGCCGCTGCTGGCGGCAAGGATCGCGACCAATGCTGCGGTGACGATGCCGACGGTGCCAGCGCTGACGCCGGCGGTACCGGCGGTGCCGAGGGAACCGGATTCGGTCAGTGCGGCAGCGACAGCGTCATCAGAAAGTTCGAAGAGGCCGGCAGCGTCCTTCTGGCTGACCAGACCATACTTGCCCAGACATTGGTTGGTGACCGTCTGGCAGCCAGCATCCGCGCCCATGTCGGCGTTCAGCTTCGCCTTCAGGGCGGCGCGCTTTTCCGGGGTCAGTGCCGGAGCTTGGGCAAAGGCGGTGGAGGTGGCGAAAACGGCGGCCACGAGCAAGGGGAGGATTTTACGCATAGGAGACTCCGTCAGGATGGTTGGAAAACGAATTCTAGGATAAATAGATGGAATACCCAAGCCTCAGGACTTGGTGTTCTTGTTGCTGTGGTACTCGTACTGATAATAACCGTAACCGCCGTAGCCATAACGACCATACGCCGAAGCGCGTTTTTCCAGGCCGTTGAAGATGGCTCCCTTGATCGCGATGCCATTCTGGGCAAAGCGGCGGACGGTGATGTCGATCTCGCGCGCCGGGTTGACGCCGAAACGGGTGACGATCAGGCTGGTGCCAACGAGACGACCGATAATGGCGGCGTCGGTCACCGCCAACAGTGGCGGAGTATCGACGATCACCAAGTCGAAGCGTTTGCTGGCTTCATCCAGGAAGGCACTGAAGTTCGGGTGCAGCAGCAACTCGGAGGGGTTGGGCGGAATCTGGCCGCGCGGGATGAAGCTCAGGCCCGGCACGTTGGTCGTATGGACAGCCTGCTCGAAGCTGAAGTCGCGCGCCAGCAGGCCGGAAAGGCCCTGGTTTTCCACTCCGGTGCCGAACATGCGGTGGAGGTGGCCCTTGCGCATGTCCGCGTCGACCAAGAGTACCTTCTGTCCGCTCTGGGCAATGATGGCGGCCAGGTTGGCGGAGACGAAGGATTTGCCGATGCCGGGGCTGGGGCCGGAAATCATGATCCGGTTGTTGGTGGCTTCCAGCATGGCGAAATGCAGGCTGGTACGCAGGCTGCGCAGCGCTTCCACGGCGAGATCATGCGGGTGGGCTTCGGACAGCAGCGGAACGTGGTCGCTGGTGCTCTCCCCGCGTTTGCGCTGGCGTTTGATCGCCTCTTCGTAGTCGCGCTGGGTTTCGCTGAGCGGCACGGTGGCGTACACCGGCAGACCGAGCTTCTCGATGTCTTCCGGGTTTTCCACGCCACGGTTGAGGGCGCGCCGCGCCAGGACGAAGGCGGAAGAGAGCAGTGCGCCGAGCAAGGTGCCGACGGCCAGGATCAAGGCTTTCTTGGGGGCGACCGGCGCTCGGGTATCCACCGCGGCCTCGTCGATGATACGGGCGTTACCGATGGTGCCGGCGCGAACGACGTCCAGTTCCTGGATCTTGTTCAGCATGCGCGAATAGATTTCCGTACCGACCTGCACGTCTCGGGTCAGGCGAAGAATCTGCTGCTGGCTTTCCGGCAGGTTGCGGATGTTGCCAGAGAGTTGTTCGCGCTTCTGGGTCAGTTCGCCGATCTTCTGCAGCAGTGCCTTGTAGGTGGGGTGTTGCTTTGTGTAGCGCCGATCCAGCTCCGCCTGCTGCATCTTCAGTTCGGTTAGCTGGGCATCCAACGAGATCGATTGCTGCAGCACGCCTTGGGTTTCGACCGTAACGTCCAGTGACGAGTATTTTTTCTTGTAAGCGTTCAACTCGTTGCTGGCACGATCCAGATCTTCCTTGACCTTGGGCAGTTGCTCACGGAGAAAGACCAAGCTGTTGGCCGCTTCCGCCGAGTTGCGCTCGATGTTCTGGCGCACGAACTGCTGACTGATTTCGTTGAGGATAGTGGTGATCTTCTGCGGACTGATCCCGTCAAGGGCGAGATTGAGAATGCCGGAATCCTTGCCGCGTTCCGACACCTGGAGCATCTGCTGGTACCCGAGAATGGTCTCCAGACGGGGCTTTTTGACTACGGCCAAGCCTGTTCCAATACGGGCGTTGAATTCATTCACAAGCACGGAGAAGCCGTCCTGGCTGATCATTTGCCCGACTTTGCCGCGCAATAGTTCGTTTTCGTCGTCATCAAGGACGACAAATTCGTCTTTCGCCGTCAGGCGCAGGAGCAAGGGCCTATTCAACAAGTTGGCTGGAACGTCAAATTGTTCCAACAGCAGCTCTTCTCCTCCCCAGGCATAGGATTCCAGGCCCAGCCAGGCTTCGTTCAGCGGTTTTTCGGTTGTCGGCGTGAAACGGCGGGCAATCGTCTTGCCAATCACCGGGAAATACTTGGGGGAAACGATCAGGTCCAGATGCAGTTCATCGACCGCCTTGCCGACCACGGTACGCGACTTGATCAGCTCGATTTCCGTCACCGACTTGGATTCCCGCCCGAGGGCGGCGCCGAGGTCATCCAGGCCGGTAAGGCCGCTGGACTTCTTTTCCACCTGAACGAGTGCGTTGGCCTTGTAAACTGGCGTAGAAAGCAGGCCATAAGCCAGGCTGGCAGCCATGGAAGTCACGGTAGCGCCGATGATCAGCCATTTGTTGTCGATCAGCGTGCCAAGCATGCCGAGCAAATCGATTTCATCGCCTTCCGGCGCTTCGGTTTTGAGCACAGTCTGATTTTGCATGTGTCGGTACAGGTCAGTTAACGTTTAATGCGGGCAGCCCAGGCAGCAACGCCTTCGGCGATTTGATCGTAGGCCAGGGCAAAGGCGGCATCGCCACGACGATAGGGGTCGGCGATTTCGCGTTCGTCTTGCCACTTGCCGAGCAGGAAGACCTTACCCCGGGCTTCTGGCGCGATCGAGAGTATATGCTCAATGTGTGGCTTTTCCATAGCCAGAACGAGATCGACATGATGCAGCATATCCCGGGTCAGCATGCGTGCCGCGTGGCTGTCGGTGGCGTGGCCGTGGGCTTTCAGCAAGGCGGCTGCCGTCGCTTCAATACCTTTGCCAACCAGTGCGCCCACGCCAGCAGAGGAGATTTGATACTCCGGTTCTGGGAGTGCTGCGCGAAACAGTATTTCCGCGCTGGGGCTTCTGCAGATGTTGCCGACGCATACCGTGAGGATTCGTTGAAACATTGGAGCGCTTTGACGAAAAACGGGCTATGTTACAGCGATCTCGCTCGGAAACCAATTTTTCACTTGGGCCTTTATCTACTCTGACTATCCGGCTACACTTGTTCTATTTTGAACAACCAATCTTACCGATGATCGATCGAATGCAGGCCCAGCAGGAAGACGTGCGTTTCCGCATCCTTCGCCTGCTGCAGGACAACCCCCACCTGACCCAGCGCGAGCTGGCCGGAGCGCTCGGCATCAGCCTCGGCAAGGCCAATTTCTGCGTCAAGGCGCTGCTCGACAAGGGGCTGATCAAGCTGCACAACTTCAAGGCCAGCCGCAACAAGCTGGCCTACTCGTACCTGCTGACCCCGGCCGGCGTGGCCGAGAAGGCGGCGCTGACCGCGCGCTTCCTCGGCCGCAAGATGGCCGAATACGAGCAGCTGAAAGCCGAGATCGAGTCGCTGAAACAGGAGTGCGACGTTTCGCCGCGCGTTTGATCAATAAATTTCAAATATTAGAACATAGTCATGTGCGGAATCGTTGCTGCCGTTGCCCGGGAAAACATCGTCGATGTGTTGATCGAAGGGCTGAAGAAACTGGAATACCGGGGCTACGACTCGGCCGGCCTGGCCGTTGCCGCCGGGCAGGGCATGCGGCGCCTGCGTGCCGCCGGCCGCGTCGCCGAACTGGAACGCCGGGCCGAAGGGCTGCAGGCGCCGGCCGGCATCGCCCACACGCGCTGGGCGACGCACGGCGTGCCCTGCGAGCGCAACGCCCACCCGCACGTGTCGGGCGGCGTTGCCGTCGTGCATAACGGCATCATCGAGAACCACGAGGCGCTGCGCGTGGAACTACAGGGCCGCGGCTACGCCTTCAGTTCGGATACCGACACCGAGACCATCGCCCACCTGGTCGAGGAAGCGCTGCAGGACGAGCCAGACCTGTTTGCCGCAGTGCGCCGCGCGACCGCCCGGCTGGCCGGCGCCTACGCGATCGCGGTGATCGACGAGCGCGACCGGCGGCGCATCGTCGTTGCCCGCGAAGGTTCGCCGCTGCTGCTCGGCATCGGCGAGCAGGGCGTCTATGCCGCTTCCGACGCGTCGGCGCTGTTGCAGACGACGCGCCGCTTCATCTACCTGGAAAACGGCGATGCCGCGCAGTTGACCGCGGACGGCCTGCACATCGTCGATGCCGCCGGTCAGGCCGTCGAGCGGCCGGTGGTGGTTTCCGAACTCTCGGCCGACGCGGTGGACCTTGGCCAATACCGGCATTACATGCAGAAGGAAATCTTCGAGCAGCCGGCCGCGCTGGCCGACACGCTGGAAATGACCGGGCTGGGCGGGCGCATCGCGCCGGAAGTGCTGGGCGCCGAAGCGCGCGAGGTGCTGGGCGGCATCCGCCGCATCCTGATCCTGGCCTGCGGCACCAGCAGCCATGCCGGTCTGGTTGCCCGCTACTGGCTGGAAGAGATCGCCGGCATCCCGACCAGCGTCGAGATCGCCAGCGAATACCGCTACCGCGAATCGGTCGCCGACCCCGACCAGCTGGTCGTCGCCATTTCGCAATCGGGCGAGACCGCCGATACGCTGGCCGCGCTGCGCCACGCCAAGGCGCAGGGCATGACGCGCACGCTGGCGCTTTGCAACGTGCCGGAATCCGCCATCGTCCGCGAATGCGCATTGCGCTTCATCACCCGCGCCGGCCCGGAAATCGGCGTCGCCTCGACCAAGGCCTTCACCACGCAGCTGGCCGGGCTGTTCCTGCTGACGCTGGTCGTTGCCGCGCAGCGCGGCCGCCTGGGCGAGCAGGAAGAATCCCGCTACCTGCGCGAACTGCGCCACCTGCCGGCGGCCGTGGCCGACGCGCTGAAGCTGGAGCCGGCGATCGCCGACTGGGCCCGCCGCTTCGCCGACAAGCGGCACGCGATCTTCCTGGGGCGCGGCCGGCATTTCCCGATCGCGCTGGAAGGCGCGCTGAAGCTGAAGGAAATTTCCTACATCCATGCCGAAGCCTATGCCGCCGGCGAACTGAAACACGGCCCACTGGCGCTGGTCGACCGCGACATGCCGGTGATTGCCGTGGCCCCGAACGACAGCCTGCTGGAAAAACTGAAATCCAATCTGCAGGAAGTACGGGCGCGCGGCGGCGAACTCTACGTCTTCGCCGATGCGGACAGCCGCATCGAGGAATCGGACGGCGTACACATCCTGCACCTGCCCGAGCATTACGGAGTCCTATCGCCGGTGCTGCATGTCGTGCCGCTGCAACTGCTTTCCTATCATGTCGCGCTGATCAAGGGGACGGATGTCGATAAGCCCCGGAATCTGGCTAAGTCAGTCACGGTAGAGTAATTGGCGGATATTGTATTTTGTTTAAATGTATTTTTACATAACTGGGTTCAAATTTAAAATGGCATCGTGGCTGTTTAATTAATCGATATGGGTAATATGGGATGGGTGATCGAAGTGCAAATTTTTTTGTAATAAATTAAATGTCAGAAAAACGTATTGCAATTAATGCTGCCATTACCTATCTGCGCTTTGTCGTTGCAGCTGGATTAGCTCTCTTTAGCAGCCGTTGGATTCTTAATGCGTTAGGGCACTCTGATTATGGTATTTATAGTCTTGTTGGTGCTGTTATTGTTTTTTTGACGGCTTTAAATAGTTTAATGGCAACCAGCGCGGCCCGTAATTTTGCTTATGCAATCGGGCGGGGTGAAGATTCTGAGCTTAAAAATTGGTTTAATGCGGCAATAGGTATTCATGTAATACTTGCAGTATTGCTTATTGTTGTTGGATGGCCCATTGGTGAGTATGTTATCACTCATGTCTTAACAATTCCTTTTGATCGAATAAACATAAGCACTTGGATATTCAGAATTTCCTTGATTTCGGCGTTTGTCAGCATGTTCTCCGTGCCCTTCATTGCCATGTTCACAGCAAAACAGCAGCTAACCAAGTTAGCGGCATGGGGAATGCTGCAAGCACTTAGCTCTTTCATTCTTGCGTGGTTTTTAATTCATGAGTCCGGTGATCGCCTTTTGTTTTATGCTATAGGGATGGCTTTAATCACGGTGTTTTTTTGTGTTGCACAAATAGTTCATGCTTTGCTGATTTTTGATGAATGCCGTATCAATAGCGGGATCTTTTTAAATCGACATAAGTGCAAGAAACTTTTTTCTTTTGCAACGTGGAATCTTTTTGGCTGGTGCGGTGTGCTATTCCGTGATCAGGGTTCAGCAATTTTGTTGAATGTTTTTTTCGGCCCGAGCGCTAATGCTGCTTATGCGATTGCTAATCAGGTTTCAATGCAGACAAATCAGTTTTCTACAGCTCTAATAGCTGCTTTTTCACCAGCCATTACCACAACTGAAGGAGAAGGGGAGCGAGAGCGGATGCTTTCATTATCGCAGCGCGCAAGTCTAATCGGAACCATACTTGCACTTTTGATGGCAGTTCCGATCATGATTGAGATGGATTCAATTCTAAATTTGTGGTTGGGTTCGCCTCCGCTTGGCGTTGCGAAGTTTTGCCAGTTGATTTTAATTAGCTTCATTATTGATCGGCTTACTAGTGGTCATATGCTGGCCGTTTATGCTCATGGAGAGATTGCTGCATATCAAGTAAGTGTCGGTCTAACAATGATGTCTACTGTATTTATCGGGTGGATTGTTTTTAAAATGGGTTATCCATCCCATAGCATTGGTTTTGTATTAATTTTAACCATCGGCATTGTTTCGGTTTTACGTATAATGTGGGTGAAAGTTCTATTTAATGTTAATTTCTATGTATGGATCAAATCCACCGTGTTCCCGTGCGCAATTGTTGCTCTGGCTGGGGGGGCTTTTGGCATGCTTGTTGTTTTTTTATTCGAGGCTAGTTTTTATAGAATAATTATAACCTTGATTGTTTCCGATATGGCTTCTGTTGTTGTGGTGTGGTTTTTTATTTTAAATAAAAACAACCGAGATAGTGTAATTAAGATTGTTGCCAACTTGGTTTGTAAAATCAAGCATATTTAAGATAACACCCTGTTGATTTAATTTTGTTACTTATTTGAATTTTAGGTTATTATGAGTATTGCTTTGTTTAATCCATCAATTGCGACGGAAAATGTTGGTGATTTAATAATAATAGATTCTGTTCTTCAAGAGCTGAAGAGGATTTTTCCTAGTGAGGGCGTGGTTGGTTTGCCAACGCAGGATATTATAGGGGCAGTGAGCAAACGTGTTGCTGCGAGGGCAAATCACCGAATCGTTGGGGGGACTAATTTGCTTTCCTCTCATATGCTTAGATATAAGCAGTGGAAAATAAACTTATTGGATACTCTTGGCTTAAGAGATGTGACGTTGATGGGGGTTGGGTGGTGGCAATATCAAAATTCACCTGATATTTATACGAAAACAGTTCTTCGTCGTGTGCTATCCTCAAAAAAAATTCACTCAGTTCGCGATGAGTACACTAAATCAAAATTGGTAACTATTGGAATAAATAATGTTATAAACACTGGATGCCCTACAATGTGGAATTTGACACCAGATCATTGTATTAAAATTCCGACCGTGAAAGCTGAAAGTGTTGTCCTAACCTTGACTGATTACTACAAATCACCTGAAAACGATCGACAGTTGATTAATCTGGCCAAAAAGCTATACCGGCGTGTGTATTTTTGGCCACAAGGTTCAGGTGATCTTGATTACCTTCATGCGCTGGGGGCGTCCGATATTAAAACTATTCCTGCAACACTTGATGCATTTAATGTTTTATTAGAATCAGAAAACTCTCTTGATTTTGTTGGTACTCGTCTTCACGGTGGCGTTAGGGCACTTCAAAAACTACGCCGAGCTTTGATTCTTGCAGTAGATAATCGCGCGCGTGAAATTTCAAAAGATACTTTTTTGCCTGTTCTTGAGCGAAATGACTTTTCTGGAATAGAGAAGTGGATAACGAACCCATTGCCGATTCGTTTAAAAATAAATTTTGACGCAATCGAAGCATGGCGCAAGCAGTCAAGCTTTATCTGATATGAAAATTCTTTGGGTTGTTAATACTATTTTCCCTGATGCAGCGATTCATCTTGGGATGGAACCATCTGTATTTGGTGGCTGGATGTATGGCTTGGCTAGAGATTTGGTTAATTCCGAAGATGTTGATCTGGCCGTAGCTACCATCTTTCCTGGCGCGGAGTTCCAGTCATTCAGCGTGAATGGTATTCGTTATTATCTTATTCCTCAGCAATGCGGGAACGCCAAGTTGAAGGATAGCTGGCTTAAAATTATCTCTGATTTCACGCCCGACCTTGTTCATATTCACGGGACAGAATTTGGCCACGGAATGGTGCTGATGAATGCCTGTTCAAGTTTAAAATATGTTGTATCAATACAAGGCCTAGTATCTGTTTGCCACCGATATTTCTTGGCTGGTTTGAGTGTATGGGATGTGCTGGGAAATATTACGTTCCGAGATGTCGTCCGCTGGAACACGCTCTTCCATGCGAAGCACGATTTCTATAAGCGTGGTCAGGTTGAGCAAGAATACATTCGCCGTGCCAATGCGGTCATTGGCCGTACGGACTGGGATCGAGCCCATGCTCTGGCTATCAATCCGAAGGTGTCTTATCATTTTTGTAACGAGTCTTTGCGAGACGAGTTTTACTGTGGAGAAAAGTGGTCACTGGGCAGCTGCAGGCATCATTCCATCTTCCTGAGCCAGGCGGCTTATCCAATCAAGGGCATGCATCAGGTGCTTAAGGCGGTTGCACTGCTTAAGGATAGCTATCCGGACATTTTGGTCGAGGTGGCAGGTTATGACATCACCAATGCCGCAACACTCAAATCCCGCCTTAAGCGTAGCGGCTACGGTCGCTATATCGCCTCAATGATCAGGCAATATGGCCTAGAGAAGCATGTGAAATTCCTTGGCCCGTTGCGAGCAGATGAGATGAAAAAAGCCTACCTACGTTCCAATATTTTCGTATGTCCATCAAGTATTGAAAATAGCCCAAATTCACTTGGCGAAGCCCAAATTCTTGGGGTGCCTTGCATTGCCGCTTATTGCGGAGGAGTTCCCTCTATGGTGGAAAATGGGAAAGGTGCTGTGCTCTACCAGTTTGATGAATATGAAATGCTTTCTTTTATTATTAATAAAGTTTTTTCAGAAATTAAATTTGCTGTATGTTTATCTGAAAATGGGGCGGCGGAGGCTGCTGTTAGACATAATAGGTTAAATAATTTGTTTAACCTTAAAAAGGTGTACTCAGAGTTTCTAGATGACTAATTTAATGTTTTGTTGGACGGGGTGTTTTATCTATAATTTAAATTATGACTGATTGATTTTTGGTTTTTACTAAATTTTCATTGGTCTGGTCCAATGTTTTGTTATGAACGAACAAAGTAATTGTATTTATTTTGAGTCTCGGCATGATTGATTATGATAACCGAAGTTTGCGCCACATATTTTGTTATATATTTTCATTTGTTTCTATAGTTGTATCTGATGATGTTTTCTTTTTTGGAACCATTAAAGATGGTGAATCTTTAATGGCTCTAAAGTATTCAATATACTTATTTCTTTCTCTTTGGTTTGTGTTTCGGCAGGTGAAGCAGAAACTGGATCTCAACTTAATTCTGATTTTGATTTTTATTTTTTCGTCTTTGCTGGCGACACAATTGGTAAATAATGATTTTTCATTTGGATATTATTATCAATTCCTCATATTTTTGCTGGCGGCTTTCATAGTGCGTGAGTGTAATTTTGAAGTTTTCTTAATAAGTGCGAAAAAAATAATTTTTTGGCTCGGTGTTCTTTCTCTAATTATTTACTTCTTGAATATGGGTTTTTCTGGTTTTTTTGACTGGGCGCCAGTTGTTGTAAATCGTGCAGATGTCCCCGTAAAAAATCTGTACGTTGGATATGTTTATGTTGATGAAAGTATTAAGAGGAACTCCAGTATATTTAGAGAGCCAGGGGTTTTTGCTGTTTATATTTTTTTTGCGCTTCTTGTGGAAATATTTATCGAAAAAAAGTTAAGCTTGCCAAGAGTTTTTGTTTTTCTTTGTATGATGATGACAACATATTCTACATCGGGTATTATATGTTCGTTTTTATTAATGTTTTTTTCGTTTAAGGCGATTTTTTCCAAAACGAAATATGGGGTTTTTGTCTATCTAATTATTACTCTTGCTTTGGTGTCATCTTTGTTTGTTCAGGATTTAAATGGTGCGGTGTTTCATAAACTCCAATCTGATTCTGATGCATACGGTAGTACGATTTCAAGGACCGCCTCGTTGGTTGTTCCTTTTTTTATTTCTTTGTCAAATCCATTTTTTGGAGTTGGTTTAAATGAGTACTCTATATTGTTTAGGAGTATTTCGCAGGATATTTTTGGTGTTTATCTGAATTCAGATGGCCAGTCCACTAATACATATATGGCGATTGCCGCCAATTACGGCTGGCTATTGGGTATGTTGTTTTTTTATTTGACATATAAGATTTCTCGGCGGCTTACTGTGGACAATGTAAGCGCCTTTTATGTTTCTATATTGTTTATTCTTATCTTGAGCAGTCAGGATCTTCGCTATTCGTTATTCGTTTTGTCATTGCTAATGTTTGGGTGTGTTCGCGGAAATAAAGTTTTTTATCGTTAATGAGCAGATCTGTTTAATTTGAATTTGCTGATCGTTTTTTAAACGCGCTTCGGAAATACCTTATGGTAAAAAATAATTGCGGAATTTTGTTTGTTGGGGCATTTGATCTGCTTGATGATAATAATATTGCTGCATCGGCTGCTGGTAATCAAGTTCAATTGGAAATTCTTGATTGTTTGGAAAATATTGGGGCTGTTTTTTCAAATAAAGATGTGCAATCTGTTTCCTTGAAACAAATCAGGACGTGGCCTTTTGGTCCTTTTTTATGGCCGGGGTTTCGTGGGCCACGTTTATACATGCCGCCATTTATTAATTTGGCTGGCCTTAAGCGGTTTTTATTTTCTTTTTTTTTGTTTTTTTTATTGCTACTCAGACGGCCGGATGTTATTTTTAAATACAATATAACCGCCGTTGAAGCGTTTGCTTTGCTGATTTATAGAAAAATTAATAGATCGGCAGTTCTTGTTGCGATTATTCAGGATGTTCATTATTCTAAAAATAATTCTTTTGGGATAAGAAATTTTCTTGAACTTTTGGCAATGAAGCTTGTTTCAAAATTCGATATTTTGATACCAATTTCAGAAAAAATTGGGATCGATTTCTCGTTTTCTCCTAATAAGACACGAGTTTTCAGAGGGGGGTTGACGCGGCAGGGGAGGTGTTTGCTTTCAGGGAGGGGCGATGATATTTCGCATTACGCAGTATTTGCCGGTGCCCTCGTTCCCTACAACGGAATCGATGTGCTGATTAGAAAGTGGACTTCTGAAAATATTGATATGGACCTTCACATCTTTGGTAAAGGAGTTTCGGAATCGGCGGTCCGTGACGCTGCCTCTAAGAATCCAAGGATAATTTTTCATGGCTTCAGGCCAGAAGAAGAGATTTCACATTGGCAAAAAAAGGCGCTAATTAATTTCTGTCTTCGATATTCGGAAGGGATCGAGGCGGGGTATTTTTTCCCATCGAAGCTTTACAACATAATTTGCGCCCCTGGGGCCGTGGTTGCCAACAATTTCGAGGGGTTTCCCAGCGAACTGAGCAACTCGTGTCTGATGTTAGCAGATGACCTTTCTGATTTTTCACAAAAAATCGAAAAGGCCAGGAATAGCACTGAGCTGATTTCTATGCGGAATAGTCGACGTAAATGGATCGAAGAGAACGGTAATTGGAATTCTGTCGTGCGCGAGATTTTCGAGGGGCTATCATTGAAAAGTCGGAGAGGTTGATATGAAGCGCCTTCTTGTACTTGTGCCAGGATATTTGCCAGGCTTCAAAAGTGGCGGACCTGTGCGTACGATCGCCAATATGGTTGAAGCATTGGGCGACGAATTTGATTTTAGCGTAGTGTGCCTGGATCGCGATCTTGGTGATAACGCTTCATATGATTCAATTTGCGTTGGAAAATGGAATCAAGTCGGTAAAGCGAAGGTTTTTTACATCCGGACTGGCTTGCTTGGTGTTTTTGATCTTCTAAAGATATTGCGTAATTATAAGTTTGACTTGATTCATTTAAATAGTTTTTTGTCATTTAAGTTTAGTATTTTACCCGTCATTGTTAATAATATTTTTGGGTTGCGCGTTCCTATTATTCTTGGACCGCGTGGGGAGTTTTCTGAAGGTGCTCTTGCTTTTAAATCTGCAAAGAAAAATATATTTATAAGTCTTGTTAAGAAAATTGGCTTGTATCGTAATATTGTTTGGCATGCTTCAAGTGCTTACGAAGCAGCGGATATTCGACGGGTTATGGGCGATTGTGTGTCTATAAAGCAGGCTATTGATATCGCGAAATTTGAAGATAAAATTAAATTTTCAGAGCGATCAGAAGGATTTCCGCTTAAGGTTGTATTTATTTCGAGGATCTCTCCAAAAAAAAATCTGCTTGGCTCCTTGCAGGTTTTAAGTGCAGTTCATAGTGATATTATTTTTGATGTGTACGGGCCGATCGAGGATATTGCGTACTGGGAAGAGTGTATGCGCTTTACTGCTAACCTTCCATTAAATATAAAATTTAAATATTCCGGGTTGTTAGCTCCAAGTGATGTGGTGGAAACACTTTCGAAATATGATCTATTTTTTTTCCCAACATTAGGCGAGAATTTTGGACACGTCATCGCCGAAGCATTTTTTGCTGGTTTGCCAGTTTTGATCAGCGATACTACCCCTTGGAGAAACCTTTATGAAAAAGGTGTTGGGTGGGATGTCTCATTAGGAAAAACACAAATTTTTGTTGAATGTATCGAAGATTGCTGCCAAAAATCCCCGAGCGAGTACAGCGCGTGGCGCTCAAAAATTCGCGATTGGGCAGTTCAAAATATAAGTAATGAAGAGGCTATTGAGGAAAGCCGGCGACTTTTTAATTAGGTTGTTGTTTCTCAAGAAAATAATTTCAATTTTATTAAAATCGTTGTTTTCCCTCTGGGGCTCTGTTTTTATTTTAAACTGAACGCGGAATAATTTAAATGTCTGATGCATTTGGAAATAAAATACTTCTTATTACTGGTGGTACTGGATCCTTTGGCAACGCAGTCCTACGACGTTTCCTTGATGCTGAGATTGCCGAGATCCGTATCTTTAGCCGGGACGAGAAAAAGCAGGACGACATGCGCAAGCGTTACAACAACGCCAAGCTGAAGTTCTACATTGGCGACGTTCGCGATCCGCACAGCGTTGCCCAGGCGATGCGAGGTGTCGATTACGTTTTCCACGCCGCCGCGTTGAAGCAGGTTCCGTCCTGCGAATTCCACCCGATGCAGGCAGTGCGTACCAATGTGCTGGGTACCGAGAACGTTCTGACGGCTGCCGTTGATGCAGGCGTCAAGCGAGTGGTCTGCCTGAGTACCGACAAGGCGGTTTACCCGATCAACGCGATGGGCATTTCCAAGGCGATGATGGAAAAGGTCATGGTTGCTTCCAGCCGCAACCTGGAAGGCACGGGGACGGTGATTTGCGGTACCCGCTACGGCAACGTGATGGCTTCCCGCGGTTCCGTGATTCCGCTGTTCGTCGACCAGGTGCGCAATGGCCAGCCGATCACGATCACCGATCCGACGATGACCCGCTTCATGATGACGCTGGCCGATGCGGTTGATCTCGTCCTGTACGCTTTCGAACACGGCAACAATGGCGACATCTTCGTGCAGAAGGCGCCGGCGGCTACGGTGGATGTCCTGGCTCGCGCTGTTCTCGAACTGATGGGCAAGCCGGAACATCCGGTGAATGTCATGGGTACCCGCCACGGCGAGAAGCTTTACGAAGCGCTGCTGAGCCGCGAGGAAATGGCTTGTGCGGAAGATATGGGTGATTATTTCCGCGTGCCGCCGGACGGTCGCGATCTGAATTACTCGAAGTACGTGGATCAAGGCGAACAACGCCTGACGCAGACGGCGCACGGCGAGGACTACAACTCGCACAACACGACCCGGCTCGATGTCGAGGGGATGAAGAAGTTGCTGTTGAAGCTCGATTTCATGCAGAAGATTGCCCGCGGCGAGTACGCGGTTGCCGAGGAGTAATCCGATGAAGGTGCTGATCACTGGGGCGGCCGGCTTTGTCGGTCGGAACCTGCAGTTGTTCCTGGCGGAACGCAAGGATGTCGAGGTGGTGTCATTCGAACGCGATGACAGCCTGGATGACCTGCCGTCCAAATTGGCCGGTGTCGATTTCGTGTTTCATCTGGCCGGCGTCAATCGCCCGCAGGATCCGCAGGAGTTCGTGACCGGCAATACCGACCTGACGTCGGTGCTGTGCGAAGCGGTCGGCCGTGCGGTGCGGGAAGGCGGCAAGGCGATCCCGGTGATTTACACCTCGTCGATCCAGGCGGATCGCGACAACCCTTACGGGCAGAGCAAGCTGGGGGCCGAGCAGGTCTTGCGCAGCGCCGGCCAGACGTTCGGTTTTCCGGTTTATCTCTTCCGTCTGCCGAATGTTTTCGGCAAGTGGTGCCGGCCAAACTACAACTCGGCGGTGGCTACTTTCTGCCACAACATCGCCCGCGATCTGCCGATCCAGGTCAATGACCCGGCTGCGCCTGTCACCCTGGTTTATATCGACGATGTCGTCTCCCGTTTCATCCAGTTGATGGACGGCGCCGATCCGCAGTTCACGCCGGAGGGCTTTGTCACGGTGGCACCGCAGTACCCGACGACGGTTGGCGAGCTGGCCGGACTGATCCGCTCCTTCCGGGAAAGCCGCAATACGCTGATTACCGAGCGTGTCGGCACGGGCCTGGTGCGCGCCCTGTATTCCACCTATGTCAGCTATTTGCCGAAGGAGGCGTTTGCCTACCCGGTGACGCAACATGGCGACGCGCGGGGTGTCTTCGTCGAAATGCTGAAAACGCCGGATTGCGGCCAGTTTTCTTTCTTCACGGCACATCCGGGAATCACCCGCGGTGGGCACTATCACCACACGAAGACCGAGAAGTTCCTGGTCATCAAGGGCAAGGCGCGCTTCAAGTTCCGTCACATGCAGAGCGGTGAGTGCTACGAACTTTTTACCTCCGGTGAGAAGTCGGAGATCGTCGAAACGGTTCCCGGCTGGACCCACGACATTACCAATGTCGGCGATGACGAGATGGTCGTCATGCTTTGGGCCAACGAAATCTTCGACCGCGAGCATCCGGATACTTTTGCCGCGCCGCTCTGAACAAATCACTTTTCGAACGTACAACGATGAAAAAACTCAAAGTCATGACCGTGGTCGGTACCCGGCCGGAAATCATTCGCCTGTCGCGTGTGCTGGCGCGCCTCGACGAGCATTGCGAGCACGTGCTGGTGCATACCGGGCAGAATTACGATTACGAGCTGAATCAGGTTTTCTTCGACGATCTGGGCGTGCGTAAGCCGGATCATTTCCTGAATAGCGCGAGCGGTAGCAGCGGCGCGGCGCATACGATCGGGAACCTGATCATCGCCGTGGACCAGGTGCTAGCGACCGAGAACCCGGAAGCGATGCTGGTGCTGGGCGATACCAATAGCTGCCTGGCGGTGATCCCGGCCAAGCGGCGCAAGATCCCGATTTTCCACATGGAAGCCGGCAATCGTTGTTTCGACCTGCGCGTGCCCGAGGAAACCAACCGTCGTATCGTCGACCACACGGCCGACATCAACCTGACCTACAGCACCATCGCCCGCGACTACCTGCTGCGCGAAGGTCTGGCGCCCGACCAGGTGATCAAGACCGGCAGCCCGATGTTCGAAGTCCTGAATCACTACCGGCCGCGGATCGAGGCGTCGGATGTGCTGCAGCGCCTGGAGCTGCAGCCGGAAGGCTACTTCGTGGTCAGTGCCCACCGCGAAGAGAACATCGAATCGGAACGCTGCTTCTCCAAGCTGGTTGCGGTGCTCAACGCGGTAGCGGAAGACTACAACCTGCCGGTCATCGTTTCGACGCATCCGCGGACGCAAAAGCGCGTCGATGCAACGGGCGCCAAGTTCCACCCGATGGTGCGCCTGCTCAAGCCGCTGGGCTTCCACGATTACGTCAAGCTGCAGCTTTCGGCCAAGGCGGTGTTGTCGGATAGCGGAACGATCAACGAGGAATCGTCGATCCTCAATTTCCCCGCGCTCAACCTGCGCGAAGCCCATGAACGCCCGGAAGGCATGGAAGAGGCCGCCGTGATGATGGTGGGCCTGGAAGTCGAGCGCGTCCGCCAGGGGCTGTCCATCCTCCAGACACAGCCGCGCGGCGAAACCCGCGGCCTGCGCCTGGTCGCGGACTACAGCATGCCCAATGTCTCCGACAAGGTGCTGCGCATCATCCACAGCTATACCGATTACGTGAATCGGGTGGTCTGGAAGCGGTACTGAAAAGGTGCGCGTTCTGTTGCTGACCCAATGGTTCGATCCGGAACCCGTTCCCAAAGGCTTGGCTTTTGCGCGAGAACTGGTGCGCCAAGGGTGTGAGGTTGAGGTGGTGACGGGTTTCCCGAATTACCCGGGAGGCAAGCTATATCCAGGTTATCGTGTTCGAGCGATTCAGCGGGAGGAAATCGATGGCGTGAGAATCACCCGGGTGCCGCTTTATCCGAGCCATGATTCTTCTGCTATCCGACGCATTGCCAATTACCTGAGTTTTTCAGCTTCCCTGTTGTTCTATACCCTCTTCGGAGCACGTCGGGCTGACGTGATTTATGCCTATCATCCGCCGTTAACTGTCGGGGTTGCTGCGGGCATTGTCAGGTTGCTTCGGCGTATTCCGGTGGTTTACGACATCCAGGATATGTGGCCTGACAGCTTGCGAGCATCAGGTATGTTGGGCAACGAGAAAATTCTTGCGGTGGTGGAGAGAGTCTGCCAGTGGGTTTACCGAACGGTGGACAAAATCGTCGTGCTATCTCCGGGGTTCCGGAATCTCCTGACCAGCCGTGGTGTTGACGAGCGAAAAATCGAGGTGATCTATAACTGGTGCGATGAGTCGTCAATATTCAACGCGGCGGAAATTGGCGAACGTACTAGCATCCTGCCCGAGGGTTTTAACATCTTGTTTGCCGGGACGATGGGCAAGGGGCAAGGGCTGGCATCCGTGCTAAGAGCTGCTGAAATCGTTAGGGATATGGCCCCCAAGATTCGTTTTGTTTTTCTGGGAAGCGGTACCGAATGCGAGTTGCTCAAAGAACAGGCCCAAAGCAGTGGGCTTGAGAATGTACTTTTCCTGCCACGCGTGCCGATGGCGGAAGTCGGCGCGGTGTTGCAGGCTGCGGATGCCCTGCTGGTTCATCTGAAGGACGACGAGCTTTATCACATTACGATTCCATCCAAGACGCAGGCTTACATGGCGGCAGGGAAACCAGTCCTGATGGCGGTGAGCGGTGACGCTGCAGATTTGGTCAATGTTGCAGGATGCGGACTGACAGCGCTTTCCGAGAATCCGGATTCCATTGCTGAAGCAGCAATGGCGCTCGCAAAAATGTCGAGCAGTGAACTGGCAGCAATGGGCAAGCTCGGACAGGATTATTACTGGCGGGAGTTATCCCTCTCGGCAGGTGTAGCGCGTTTTAAGCGAATTTTTTCAGGTATTGCCCGAGACCGCCGTTGATATGCGGGTTTGAAAGGAAGAGGGAACATGACGATTCTCGTATTGGCGCCACATGCCGACGATGAGGTTTTGGGCATGGGGGGAACTATCGCCCGCTTTGCGAATCAGGGAAAAAGAGTTGTTGTCGCTGTCTTGACCGGGCATGGGGAGGATAAGCATCCTCTTTGGGAACCGGCAATGTGGGACCGCATTCGTGGGGAGGCAAAGGAAGCTTGTGCTGGGCTCGGAGTAGCGGATTTGCTTTTTCGAGAGCTGCCAGCAGCTTGTCTGGATAACGTGCCGGCTTGGCGAATCAATCAGGTTGTGACCAGCGTTCTGAAAGAGGTTCAACCCGAAGAGGTCTACATACCGTTTTCTCACGATTTGCATCAAGATCACCATGCGATTGCATACGCCGCGACTGTCGCATGTCGGCCATATCTCGAAATGGGGCGTCAAGTCAAGCGGGTTTTGGCTTATGAGACGCTGTCCGAGACCCACCTTGCTCCTCCCTATCTTGTGCCTCCATTTCAACCGAATGTCTTCGTTGATATTTCCGATTCTTTGGAAAAAAAGCTCGATGCGATGAGGCGCTATGCTTCCCAACTTCAAGCCGATCATCTGCCGCGTTCAATTGAGGCGTTGCGGGCCTTGGCACGTGTTCGCGGTACCCATATCGGTGTTGAAGCGGCAGAAGCTTTCGTTTTGCTAAGGGAGAGCATTTAATGCGCAACGGTTTTTGGGGGAAGTTCGGTAAGCGCGCTTGCGATCTAGCGCTGGCGCTTGGGATCGTTTTGCTTCTTTGGCCATTGTTGCTTGTCGTAGCTATATTGGTTCGTTTGAAACTCGGATCGCCGGTGATCTTTTCGCAAACTCGCCTTGGTCGAGGTGCCACAGAATTCAGGTTGTACAAGTTCCGCTCGATGACCGATGCTCGTGGTCCGGATGGAGAGCTTTTGCCGGATGAAGTCAGGCTGACACGCTTCGGACGCTTGTTGCGCAGTACGAGTCTCGATGAACTTCCGCAGATTGTTAACATCCTGAAGGGAGAAATGAGTTTTATCGGTCCCCGAGCAACGCTTCCGGCGTACAAATCACAACTACTTGAAAAATATCCGGAGAGATTTGAAGCGGTTCCTGGAATTACCAGTCTTCCTGCGATTCGGGGCAGGGCCTTTGCACTCGAACATCATAATGGTTGAATTCCGAGGATGCTGCGCATGATGGACTCGTCCCAATTGGCGAACTTGCGCTTCTGGCGCTTGCTGAGTTTCTTTTTGGTGAACGAAGGTTGT
>NZ_JBKJAD010000013.1:0-114964 GCF_048146105.1 Azonexus caeni | reverse complement strand
TCCGTCAAGCACTTCAGCAAAATTTCTTTCACCTCACCGCTTGCCTCACTCCGCCGAAAACCCCGGCACCGCAAGGAAGGTGCGCATTCTACACATCAAATTTGGCGCGTCAACACGTTTCGGAAAACTTTATTGAAAACACCTTCCAAAATCACACGATCGATCAGACCTGAGGAAGCCCAAAGTTTCAAATGACATATTTAACAATGAAGGGGATCCCGAAAGAAGCCCCCCCCCTGGCCCTAATGCCGTTCAGTTAATGTCTTTCTTCAGGTAACGAACGGTGTAGCGTTTTGGCAGGGCTTTGACGATACGGGGGCATTGACGCCCCCGTCGTTTTTCCACGATGGCGTATTGAAGCTGGGTTCGCAGACGCTGGAGATGGGCCGGTAGTTTGCCGGGCGCCATGCCAACGGCCCAGATCATTTCGTGCTGCAGGATGTGCAGCGCCCGCAGGAAGCTCAGATCGGTCGGCTCGACCCGGGCCTCGATGGCCGCCTTGGCCATTTCCAGGCGGACGAGGTTATAGGCGATCAGCGCCCCCCAGATTTCCTGCTTGATCCCATCTGGTTGCTGGCTGCGCAAGGTGAGCGCCTCGCCCAGCATGGACTGCTTGAGTTCGCGATAGCTGGTTTCGATCTCCCAGCGGCGCCGATAGCACGCGGCCAGCGCGTCGGCCTTGAAACGCTGACGATCTAGTAGGGAAGTCAGGAGAATCCGCTGTTTCCCATTGGCGGAGAGCATCCGCACGGCCCGGGCGATCCGGTGCTCAGGCAACTCGGGCGCCTTGGCGCGTACCTGGGGCGAGACCCGCATGCGGACGAGGCAATCGCCTGCGGTGCCCGAGGGCACCTCCCACTTCGTGTTGGATTTGGCGGGGATCAAGTAGTGACGCTCGTGGCCCGCCAGGGCCAGCAGAATTTCGGCACAGAGAAAGCCGCGGTCGAAGACGGTCAGTGAATGATCGGCGATGCCTTCGACCAGCGTCTTGGCGTACAGCACCTCGTTCTGGCCGTACTCGCCAAAGGCGATATCCGACACCAGATGGGTGGGAATAGCCGTGACGCTGACGGCACGCACCTGCGGGTAGCTGGCGATCTTGCCGCTCGCGTAGACCTGGGCGCCAAAGTGCGCCCGGTCGTCGGCGCCATCATTGCTTCAATACGACGCCCCTACCGGCCCGCTGGCGCCGAAGCGGGCGATCGTTGAAGAAACGGCTACGGCCCTGCTACTTCGGTTGCACAGATTGCCCTCCCAAACATGGCACCAACGCCAAGCGGTTGTTTTTGTGGCGCAAGACCTACCGGGAGGGGCCGCCATCTGTATTCCGTGACCGAGCGAATTGTTGACTACCGAATCAGCAAACTCGACGTCCTGCTGCCTTGGAATGTCGCAGACCTGATCGCCAAAACCGAACTCGCTGTTGCTACCCTACCCCTACCAACCCCAAAAGACCGGTGGTCGCCAGACGGTTATGCTCGCAGGCCCTCTTGATCGGCCTCTGCGGAGCGAAGCAGCTACGCGACAGACAAGAAAGCCCATTGAGCTCGACAATTTGCATCACGCCGTAGCCCTTGCGATGCAACTGCTCCACTTGCCAGCACCTTCCGTGCAGTCACTCCAACGTCGAATATCTTGCATCGTCTTTTTCCATCCGCTCAACATGGGAACTGATTCGGATAGCTCAAGCATTATCGTGTTGCGTCAATAGCAGAACCCGCCGAATCAAGCAGAGAAGGAGGAACCGCAACCACAGGTCGAAGTGGCATTGGGATTACGAATGACGAACTGGGACCCTTCCAACCCCTCGGTGTAGTCAATCTCGGCACCGACCAGATACTGATAGCTCATTGGATCGATAAGGAGCTGCACACCATTCTTTTCCATCGTGGTGTCGTCTTCCGCAACCTCTTCATCAAACGTGAACCCATACTGAAAACCAGAACACCCGCCCCCTGTAACGAAAACGCGCAGCTTAAGATCAGCATTCCCCTCTTCTTCAATCAACTCCCTAACCTTCCGAGCAGCACTGTCGGTAAAGATGATCGGCGCAATATTCTCAACAAATTCATTCATGAAACACTCCTAAAAAACAAAAACAAACAACGAACAAAACTCGTTCGATTAGGCCCGCTCTGGGGGAATTGGTTCCCCCTTGGACTCGACATGGATCAAACGCCCCTCAATGACAGCCCCCTGATGCATTTCGATGGCAGCATAGGATACATCCCCCACGATTCTGGCTTTCGGCTGCATCTCGAGGGAATCACTCACGGAGACTGGCCCCAAAATGGTGCCATTCATCACCAAGTGCCCAACAGCGACCGACCCTTCTATGCGAGCCTGATCACTGAGCACCAGGGTAGTCAAACCGTCGTTAGACACCGACTCAACACTTCCTCGCACCTCGCCATCAATGCGCAACCCGCCGCCGAAGCGAACCTTCCCTTCCACGCTGGTTCCCGCACCGATCAAACTATCGATTTTTGCCTGAGCTCCACTTGGCGCCTTTTTTCCGAACATTCGATTCCTCCGGCGAATTTACAAACGCAGAACAAGCCTCCGACTAAAAATCGATTTTTTGTTCAGCGACAACTTTAGCATTCTGCAGCAGACGAGCCTCAACCGAGAGCAAAGTACAACCGCTAGGCAAATCAAACCCACCTTCGCGCCTAAGAAAGTGGCGAATCTCCAAACCACCACTCAAAGGCAGGCGCCGCACAGCCCCCTGGGCATCCTTGAAAACAACGCTTATTTCGTATCGCCCCTGAAACACGGCGGCGCGCTGCGCCGCCTGATAGGCAACGAGCAAGCGATAACGATATTGCGAACCCGTCAAAGGAACGACTCGCAGACTTTCAATTCGAACGACAGACTCCTGACCAACCACAGGAATAAGACGCTCAAATATCAGCATATCTTCTTTTAGCGCGGCGTTTTCTGCCTCAAGCTCAGCAATTCTTGTGACGAGTTGCTTTTGGGCAGCGCGCTCCATACTGACCGCACTCTGCCCAGTCCCCGCCATGGTACGCAACGCTGCAAGCTCCGCCTGCTGACTCCCCAAACGCTCACGCAACTGAGCAAGCTTTTCGCTCTCACCAAAGCCGCCGGCATGAAAATACCAGAGCACGAGAAACAGGACGAAAAGGAAAATTGCGGCGCCTGCAGCAAACCAATAGCCAGGCAAAGCGGTGCGCACTACAACGCGCGGCGCAGCAATACCAAAACGACTTCGGAAACGCTTCAAACGCAAACTGACAGCGGGAGTTGGCATTAATCGCTCACAGGAACACTACACAGCCCACGGACCGCGAATTATGTCACGTCGACAGACAGTTTTGTGCGCCCCCCCCCCGAAGCTTGAAGCACGTAGCGCGCCAAGCGCCTGCCACTCCACGAAGAAACCGCAGCGGAGAGCAGGCGAGCATCCCTGCACAGTCTTTGGCCCTTCCCTCGAAATTTCATCTGTCAAAGGCGACCAAAATATTAGCGCCACTTTTGGGAGACAGGAAATGAAGACACCGAAACAGACATACACGACCGAGTTCGAGGAACCGGTGGCAGAATGGGCAGAGTGTCAGCAAAGTTTGCGAGGAGCTTGTGTTGAGCCACCCGCCCCTTCGCAACCGGGCCAGGACGGCGACTGAGGGCAAGCTCATTGGTCTGGCGGCGAGGTGATGACGCCAGAAGAAATGGAGTTATCGCGGCGGCGAACCGAGAACATCCGGCCCAAGCGGGAGCTTGGAATCGCAAAAATGCGGCGACATAGTTCGCAAGGGCTGTTCTGTGAAGTACGCCTGGATTGCAAAGCGAGGAAATCCGTTTGGACTCGCCGAAATGTGACACCCTCGACATCAGCATCGGTGGTTATCGGGACAGGAAGCGAGGCGGCAAGCCGGATCGCAAGCGCCTGTCAGGCAGATGCTCGCTCATCCGCGCCGTACTCAAAAGGGCCTAGCCTGCGAATGCTTCGCGGCACACACGAGACCTCTCTGCCTGCCAGGAACGGGTGGAACGACTGATGCGCAAGAACAAAATCTACGCCCGTTACAAGAGAAGCAGCGCCACAAGGTTACCACCGACTCGAAGCACGGACTTACCCGCAGCGGAAAAGCTGCTCACCAGAAACGCTACTCCGACCGCGCCGAATCAAGTGTGGATGTCGGACATTGTGACGGATGCCCTAAGCATGGCCTGATTTCGCAAGAAACCAGCGCCGCTGGTTGTCGCACCACTTCTAGCGGGGCAGCCACTACGCCAGCCATGCGTTTCACAACGAGCCCAAGGAATACGGCATGGCCTGGTCGATGAGTCGCAAGGAAGAATGTTGAGATAACGCGCCGCCAGAGAACTTTTCAACAACTTCAAACATGAGAGGGCACATGGGATTCGTCATACCCCTCGTGCCGACATGAAGGCTGCCAGCTTCGAATACACCGAGGTCTTCGACAACAGGAAGACAGTATCCGACCCTCGGCCAAAAATCACCTATGCAGTTTCTGATGGATTAGCTCAGCCGGCAATGCCATGAAAAACAAGCAGCATGCCCCCCTTTGGCAGACGAAAAACCGAGGAAACCTCACTGCCGGACGCCCCAAGAAAAAGCCGCCCGAAGGCGGCTTTCGAAACAAGGTCTAGCGCTTGGAGAATTGCTTGCGACGACGGGCCTTGTGGAAACCCACTTTCTTCCGCTCAACCTCTCGAGCATCACGAGTAACGAACCCAGCCTTAGAGAGAGCCGGCTTCAGAGCTGCATCAAATTCGATCAGCGCACGCGTGATGCCGTGACGAACCGCACCCGCCTGCCCCGATTCACCGCCACCGGTAACATTCACTTTGATGTCGAAACCCGAGAGCTGCTCGACCAGAGCAAGCGGCTGACGAACGATCATGCGCCCGGTTTCCCGAGAGAAGAACTGATCAACGGGTTTTCCGTTAACAACGATCACACCGGAACCGCGCTTCATGAAAACGCGAGCCACTGCGCTTTTGCGGCGGCCAGTACCGTAGAAATATGCCTCTGCCATGATTGTCCCTTAAATTTCCAGCGCCTTGGGCTGCTGAGCAGTATGAGGATGTTGATCGCCAGCATAGCACTTCAGCTTCTTCAGCATAGCGTAACCCAGCGGCCCTTTCGGCAGCATACCCTTGACCGCCTTTTCCAAGGCACGCCCGGGGAAACGTTGCTGCATCTTCTTGAAATTGGTTTCGTAAATCCCACCCGGATAACCCGAATGACGGAAATACTTTTTGGCCTCAGCCTTATTGCCAGTAACAGCAATTTTTTCGACATTGGTAACAACAATGAAGTCACCGGTATCGACGTGCGGCGTATAGATAGCCTTGTGCTTGCCACGCAGACGACGGGCAATTTCGGTAGCGAGGCGGCCGAGCACCTTGTCTGTGGCGTCTACCACAAACCACTCGCGCTTCACCTCATGTGGCTTGGCGGAAAACGTTTTCATGTGTGTGCCGTCCTGAAAAATGGGGCGCAGAATTGAGAAAGCTGCAGACTATAACCGCACGCAACACTCCTGTCAATCAATCTTGCCTTATCAAGTTCGTTTTGTAAGAACAGAGAGACGACTGCCCCCCTCGCCCCGCCTGCATAGGCATCTTGCCCCGCACGCAAGGACATCTCCACTGTCACCACAGAATACAGCCTGAGCCAGCCATCCACGTCTTCCAGCGCCCACTTGGTTTCGGCAGGCCGCTCAGCCATGCCGGGCGGAGTTCTGTTCCGCGACGGCGTCGCCCGGGCCGCGCCCTCCTGCGACTTTGAGCACCTCCAGAACCTTACCCTCCAGCCGTTGCAAGCCGCTCGGCGCAATCCGGAGTTTCAGGGCTTTGTGCCAGGCCGGGCTGTAGCCCAGAAATTTCTGCTTCTACGGCATTACTAGTGTAGCGCTTCGCTTTTCTTCGAACCAAACTACCGATTGGCGCGGAAGGCTTTCTGGAGGCACGCCGTGGAAGACACCGCGCACCAGCCCCCCCCGTGGAGACACCGCGGAAGAACCGTTCGGCCATGTCGAGCCAGGAAGCGGGGTTTGGCGTGAAGTGCATATGGAGACGCGGATGCCCCCCAAGCATTCCGTGACCTTGGAATGCCTGCGAAAAGGGGCGTAGTTGCCGCAGACCAGATGCAGCGCCTTGCCTCTGAGGCTCTCGCGGTTGATCTGACGCAGCAAGTCGAGCCATCCAGCGCACTCATTGCCCCGAACGACGGGGTCGTACCGCCACCGAGGGCCACAGCCGGCGCGAACGCCGACCACACACATTGCCCCCCCCACCCGGCCAAGTGTGGCGCGGAGACATGACTTACTTGCCACCTCAGGAACAAGGGCAGTGGCTCTACCCGTATCTGATCAGGAACCTCTATCGGCCGCCTCAACTCGCCGTAGCACCCATACCCACTTCCTGTTTGTCAGGCCAGCGCTTTGCTTCGCATGCCCTCCGGACTCGCAGTCACCCACGCCCCCCCCCCTTGCCAGACACGCGGGGGACTTTCACCTCCAAGCAAGCGCGCCCCGGGGACGCACCAACAAAAAAAAACGCGGCTCGCTGAGCCGCGTTAAATCCACACCAAAGGAGGAGGGTGGAGGAGACAAATCTGAACTGAGGACCATTACCGCACCACAGTTCCAACGGTTCCCATTCTGCCCAAACAGCCCCCCTATCGCAAGAAATATTTGTGCGCTGCACCATCCATTGGCTTATATTTAAATCGCTTTAATTTATAGAACATAACTTGTTGTTTTTTTGTTCTTTATATAGCAGAAAATAAACTCATGAACCAATAAATAACACACCGCGCGTGACGATGATTTCTTTCCAGCCAAGGTGATTATGTTGCATTGCAACAAGGCAGGCGGAACTTAGCGAGTAAAATCTCGCACCACACCACCTCTCAAACAGGAAGAACTGAATGGACTGCACAGTCAGATGGACAGGAAGCGACGCGGGGATGTCCTTCCTCGCGGAAACCGGCAGCGGACACGCGGTAGTGATGGATGGAGCACCGGAGGCGGGGGGACGCAATCTAGCACCGCGACCAATGGAAATGTTGCTGGCCGGCGCAGGTGGCTGCACCGCCTTCGATGTTGTAATGATCCTGAAGAAAGGCCGCCAAGCAATCACCGCCTGCGACGTGACTTTGAACGCCGAGCGCGCCGAAACCGATCCCAAAGTATTCACACGCATCAACTTCCACTATCGCTTAAAAGGCAGAAGCCTCAAACCTGAAGCGGTGGAACGGGCAATCGGCCTATCCAAGGAAAAATATTGCTCCGCTTCGATCATGCTGGCTCAAACGGCCGCAATCACGACCAGCTATGAAATCATCGAAGAAACGGCAAGCACCCCTTCTTGATGAGGTCCTACAGTCATAAGCGATAGGCGAGCCCGGTCATCACCCGGGCCATCGCCTTCATCCCCTGGCGAACTGGCAAAGGCAGCTCTTCTGCGCCAAACCGCACCGCCATTTCGGCGTGTCCCCGTTCATCAACACGCATCTGTTCGACGATTTCCCGGGACCGAACATCCTCGACAGGCAAGCGCCGCAAATGCCCATCAAGGTGAGACTCAACCTGACGCTCGGTTTCCGCCAGAAATCCCAGATTCCATTTGTCACCCACGACTCCAGCCAACACACCCAGCGACAGCGCCCCCATGTACCAAAACGGGTTGAGCAGACTGACCCGCCCACCAAGCTCGCGAATCCGTTGCTCGGTCCAGGCGAGATGCTCAACCTCCTCGTCGGCAGCCTGCTGAAGTGCGTCGCGCACCTCACTGCGGCGGCTAGTCAAGGCCTGCCCCTGATAAAGAGCCTGAGCACAAACCTCGCCGCTGTGATTCACCCGCATCAGACCCAGCGCATGGAGACGCTCAGCCTCACCCAACGAAGCCTCCGGAAGGGCATCACCTGGAACCGGCCGCCGCGAACGCGCGGGAGCTGCCAAGGTACGCAGACAGCGATCAATCTCGAGTACCAAATCATCGATAGTCATGGCTTCACCACAGATGGTTATCCGGATGCCCGCCTTTGCGCAAAGCCCCTTCCACCTCGCCGGCATCCCGCGCAATCACACCGCCAGGACAAAAATAATCGGCAAACAGAGTGACGCGATGTCGGCCAGCGACCCCATCACGCAGTTTTTCCCAGTTCTCGTTCCGCGACTTCACCCAAGTGCCGTCACTTCTAGCTGTGGCATAGAGTCGCCACTCTCGGGTCGAACAACGCATCCCTTCAAAACGGATGTTGCGAGCACCGCCCTGAGCCTCCAACAGCAAGACGTAACGGACAACACCGTCGCTACCAACGCTCAGTGACGCGAGGTCTACAAAAAAACGGTGGGCCGAGAGTGAACGAGCATCAAAGGCAAACCATGAGTCATTCTTGGGAAGTTCAGGAAAACTAACTTCCTGCTCCTGCCACTTGGACTCATCCTCTGCCAAGCCGAAAAGACTAGCTGCATACCCACAGGGCAAGCCCCAAAGAGCAATCAGAAAAATGACAAGTGCACGACAAAGCGGACAAATACTCATCCCCTATCCTCACTGTCTGTTGAAATGACCTCTCCCGCACGAGATTGCCGGAAAGGGCGACGATCCTGATCGAGAAAACGCACTAACTCATTCAAAGCCTGCTGATAGACCCCACGCTTGAACTCGATCACGGCCTCCAAGGGCACCCAGTAATCGTTCCAGCGCCAGGCGTCGAACTCCGGCTTGGCGGTCGCCCGCAAGCTGACGTCGCTGTCGCGGCCGACCAGACGAAGGAGGAACCAGATCTGCTTCTGGCCTTTGTAAGATCCGCGCCATTCGCGCTTGATCCATTGATTCGGCACTTCGTAGCGCAGCCACCCCTTGGTCCGCCCGAGTATGCGCACGTGCTCGGGACGTAGCCCGACTTCTTCGTGCAGTTCCCGGTACATCGCTTCTTCGGGGGTTTCGCCCCGCTTGATGCCACCTTGTGGAAACTGCCAGGAATGTTCACGTATACGCTTGCCCCAGAAGACCTCGTTTTTGGCGTTGCAAAGAATGATGCCGACGTTCGGGCGAAAGCCTTCGCGGTCGAGCATAGAAAACCTGCTAAAAATATTGGGTTACCTGGATTCTTTCACAAAGGGCGTCGATACGCAAAAAAGCGGCAAAGAACACGCTCCGTGTAAAATCCGCTTTTTTCCACGAATTCAAGAGCATTCCATGCGTACCTCGCAGTTCTTCTTCACCACCCTCAAGGAAGCCCCGGCCGACGCCGAAGTCGTCAGCCAGAAACTGATGCTGCGCGCCGGCTACATCAAGCGTTCGGCGGCCGGCATCTATACCTGGATGCCGCTCGGCCTGCGCGTGCTGCGTAAGGTCGAGAACATCGTCCGCGAGGAAATGAACGCGGCCGGTGCTCTGGAACTGCTGATGCCGGCCGTGCAGCCCTTCGAACTCTGGGAAGAATCGGGCCGCGGCCCGGCCTACGGTCCGGAACTGCTGCGCTTCAAGGACCGTCACCAGCGCGATTTCGTGATCGGCCCGACGCACGAGGAAGTCATCACCGATGTCGTCCGCCGCGACGTCAAGAGCTACCGCCAGTTGCCAATCCACCTCTACCAGATCCAGACCAAGTTCCGCGACGAGATCCGCCCGCGCTTCGGCGTCATGCGCGGCCGCGAATTCCTGATGAAGGACGGCTACTCCTTCCACACCTCGTTCGACGACCTGGTCCGCGAGTACGGCAACATGTACGCCACCTACAGCCGCATCTTCACCCGGCTCGGCCTGAAGTTCCGCGCCGTGGCGGCCGACACCGGCGCCATCGGCGGCGACGGCTCGCATGAATTCCACGTCCTGGCCGACTCCGGCGAGGACGACATCGCCTTCTGCCCGGACTCCGATTACGCGGCCAACGTCGAGCTGGCCGAGGCCGTCGCCCCGGCAACGCCGCGTGCCGCCGCCGGCAAGGCGCTGGAGAAGATCGCAACGCCGGGCAAGATGGCCTGCGCCGACGTCGCCACCTTCCTGGCGATCGAGCCAAAGCAGATCGTCAAATCGATCGCCGTCGTCGCCGAGCGCGAGGACGGCGACAAGCAGTTTGCCCTGCTGCTGCTGCGCGCCGACCACGAACTGAACGAGATCAAGGCAGCGAAGATCCCGACGCTCGGCGCTTTCCGCTTCGCCTCTGACAGCGAAGTCCAGGAGTATCTCGGCTGCGTTCCGGGCTATATCGGCCCGGTCGGCGTCGACGCCGGCAAGGTGACGGTCTTTGCCGACCGTACGGTCGCCGCGATGAGCGACTTCGTGTGCGGCGCCAACGAGGCCGGCTTCCACCTCAGCGGCGTCAACTTCGGCCGCGACCTGCCCGAACCGGCAGTCTTCGACATCCGCAACGTCGTCGCCGGCGACCCCTCGCCTGACGGCAAGGGCGTGCTCGGCATCTGCCGCGGCATCGAAGTCGGCCACATCTTCCAGTTGCGCAGCAAGTACGCCAAGGCCCTGAACTGCGCCTTCCTCGACGAGAACGGCAAGAGCCAGATCATGGAGATGGGCTGCTACGGCATCGGCGTCTCGCGCATCGTCGGCGCCGCCATCGAGCAGGGCAACGACGACAAGGGCATCATCCTGCCGCCGACCATCGCCCCCTTCGCCGTCTGCATCGTGCCGATGGGTTACCACAAGAGCGAAGCGGTCAAGGCCGCCGCCGACCAGCTCTACGCCGACCTGAAAAAGCTTGGCATCGATGTCGTGCTGGACGACCGCAACGAGCGCCCCGGCGTCATGTTCGCCGACATGGAGCTGATCGGCATTCCGCACCGCGTGGTGATCGGCGAACGCGGCCTGAAGGACGGTCAGTTCGAGTACAAGGGCCGCACCGAGGCGGAAGCGACGATGGTCGCCCAGGGCGAGATCGTCGGCCTGCTGCAAGGAAAACTGTGCGGCGCCTGATCGGCATCGCCTGGCTGTGCTGCGCATCGGCGGTCAACGCCGGTGCGCAGAAGTATGAACCGCTCGCCGCCAGCGTGCGGGCAGCGCTACATGAAGCGGTCTCGGACAGCCGGCCACAGGTCAGCTCGTTCAAGTCGCCGCTGGAAGCCACCAACTGGTTGACCGAGATGTCGGGTCGGCTGGCCCGCCGCATTCCCGACCGCAACTACCGGATCGACCTGCTGCGCAGCATCCACTACGAGGCAACCCGTGCCGGCCTCGACCCGCACTTGGTCCTCGGTCTGATCCAGGTCGAATCGGCCTTCCGCAAGTACGCCGTATCCACCGTCGGTGCCCGCGGCTACATGCAGGTCATGCCGTTCTGGCTGAAAGTGATTGGCCGGCCGGAGGACAACCTCTTCGACATGAGGACCAACCTGCGTTACGGCTGCACCATCCTGCGCCATTATCTGGACATCGAGAAGGGCGACCTTTACCGCGCCCTCGGGCGCTACAACGGCAGCCTGGGCAAGCCGGAATACCCGAACCTGGTGCGCGGCGCCTGGCAGAGCAACTGGAGCTACGCCAGCCCAGCCGGGCTGGCCGCCAACGCCCGCTGATCAGCGGCCGAAACCGCCCATACCGCCGGGCATCATTCCTTTCATGCCGCGCATCAGCTTGCCGATGCCGCCCTTGGAAAACTGCTTCATCATCTTCTGCGTCTGCTCGAACTGGTTGAGCAGACGATTGACTTCCTGCACCTGCACACCGGCCCCGGCAGCAATCCGGCGCTTGCGGCTGGCCTTGATCAGTTCCGGTTTGGCGCGCTCCTGCGGCGTCATCGAATTGATGATGCCCTCGACCCGGCCGACCATCTTGTTTTCCGCCCCCGCCGGCAACTGACCGGCAGCCTGCGCGAACTGGGCCGGCAACTTGTCCATCAGCGAAGTCAGGCCACCCATCGCCCGCATCTGGCCGATCTGCTCCTTGAAGTCGTTGAGATCAAAGCCCTTGCCGGCCTTGAGCTTCTTGGCGAAAGCCACCGCCTTCTCTTCGTCGATGCCTTTCTTGGCCTCTTCGATCAGCGACAGGACGTCGCCCATGCCGAGGATACGCGACGCCATCCGCTCGGGATGGAAAGCTTCGAGGCCGGTGAGCTTCTCGCCGACCCCAGCAAACTTGATCGGCTTGCCGGTGATGTGGCGTACCGACAGCGCGGCACCGCCACGCGCATCGCCGTCAAGCTTGGTCAGCACGACACCGGTCAGCGGCAACGCCTCGTTGAAGGCGCGCGCCGTATTGACTGCATCCTGGCCGAGCATGGCATCGACCACGAACAGCGTTTCGATCGGCTTGATCGCCGCGTGCAGGCGCTTGATTTCCGCCATCATCTCTTCGTCGATGGCGAGACGCCCGGCGGTATCGACCAGCAGCACGTCGTGATAGTGGCGCTTCGCCCAATCGATCGCCGCGACAGCGATCGCTTCCGGCTTCTCGCCGACCGCCGACGGGAAGAAATCCACCCCGGCCTGACCGGCCACCGACTTCAACTGCTCGATTGCCGCCGGCCGGTAAACGTCACAGGAAACCACCAACACCTTCTTCTTGTGGTTTTCCTTGAGGAACTTGGCCAGCTTGCCCACCGTCGTCGTCTTGCCGGCACCCTGCAGACCCGCCATCAAGACGATGGCCGGGGGCTGGGTATTGAAGTTGATCCCTTCGTGGGCGTCGCCCATGATCTTGGTCAGTTCGCCATGGACGACTCCGATCAGCGCCTGACCAGGGTTGAGCGAGCCGATCACCTCCTGACCGACCGCCTTCTCCTTGACCGCAGCGATGAAATCCTTGACCACCGGCAGGGCGACGTCGGCCTCGAGCAGTGCCATGCGTACCTCGCGCAGGGCATCGGCAATGTTGGATTCGGTCAGGCGCGCCTCGCCCTTCAAGGTCTTCATGACGCGAGCAAGGCGGGTAGTCAGGTTATCGAGCATGTCAGATGGGCTTCTAGTAGAATTCGCGGATGGCCGACATTGTAATTCAGCTTTCCATGCATATCCTCGCCGCGCTGATTTATGGCGCGCTCGGTTTTCATTTCTGGAACACCCGCTGGCGCGACCACGAAGGCCAATGCGTCGCCTGCCCGATGCTGCCCTGGGAACGCGGCGCCATCGGCCTGACACTGATCGTCCACGGCTACGGGCTGTTCGGCACCCTGCTCAACCAGGACGGCATGCATTTTTCGGTTGCCCTCGCCCTCTCGCTGATGATGTGGCTGGCCGTCCTGATCTACTGGCTGGAGAGCTTCATGGCCCGCATGGAAGGCATGCAGCCGATGGTCCTGCCGCTGGCCGCCGCCTGTACCGTGCTACCGGCGATATTTTCCGCCGACCATCTGGTCGCCCACGCCGACGCCACCGGCTTCCAGTTCCACTTCCTGACCGCCATGCTGGCCTACAGCCTGCTGACGCTGGCCGCGCTGCACGCCGTATTCATGGGCTTCACCGAAAACGCCCTGCATCGGCGCATCGTCAAGCGCAGCCTGACCAGCCTGCCCTCGCTCCTCTCCATGGAATCGCTTCTGTTCCGCATGCTGATGCTGGGCTTCATCCTGCTGACCCTAGCGGTGGGCAGCGGCGTCTTCTTCTCCGAGCACATCTTCGGCAAGCCGCTCGCCTTCGATCACAAGACGGTGTTTGCCATCGCTTCCTGGGCCATCTTCGCCACCCTGCTGTTCGGCCGCCATGTCTGGGGCTGGCGCGGCAAGCGCGCCCTGCGGCTGACCCTTGCCGGTTTTGGACTGCTGATCCTGGCTTATTTCGGCAGCCGTTTCGTCATCGAGATCATTCTCGGCCGCCTGTAATTGGACAACATCCCCCTATCTTTCCAGCTTGGCGCACTGATTGGACTTCTCGCCCTGTCGGCGATCTTTTCCATGAGCGAAACGGCGATGATGGCAGCCAACCGATTCCGTCTTCGCCACCTCGCCCAGAATGGCCACCGCGGCGCCCGCAAGGCGATTGCCCTGCTGGACCAGACCGACAAGATGCTGGGGGTCATCCTGCTTGGCAATAATCTGGTCAATACCGCCGCCGCCACACTGGTGAGCGTGATTGCCCTGCAGATGTTCGGCGAAGAAAAATGGGCACTCGGTGCCAGCACCCTGATCATCACTTTTGCCATCCTGGTCTTTTCGGAGATCACCCCAAAAATTATCGGCGCCACCTACGCCGACAGGATGTCAGTGATCATTGCCTACCTGCTGACCCCGCTGCTACGCCTCTGCTATCCGGTCGTCTGGTTCGTCAACCTGTTTGCCGCAGCCTTGTTGCGCATCATGGGATTATCCCTTCACCCCAATGACGATACCAACCGGCTCTCTCCGGAAGAGCTGCGCAGCCTGGTGCTCGAATCGTCGAACGTCATCCCGAAAAAGCACCAGGCCATTCTCAACAGCCTGTTCGATCTCAATGAAATCACCGTCGAACACATGATGACCCCACGCAGCAGCATCGAGATTCTCGATCTCGATCAGGAGTGGATGGCCGCCAAGCAGCAATTGCTGACCAGCCACCATAGTCGTTTGCCGGTCTGCCATGGATCGCTCGACCACCTGCTCGGCATCCTGCCCGTACGGCGCCTGCTTTCAGCGCTTTCGGAAGCAGACTTCAACGAAACCGCCCTGCTTGAACAGCTTCAGCCCCCCTATTACATCCCGGCGGGAACCGCGGTCTTTTCCCAACTGAGTTTCTTCCAGGAAAACCGGCAGCGGATCGGCTTCGTCGTCGACGAATATGGCGACATTCTCGGTTTGCTCACACTCGAGGACATCATCGAAGAAATCGTTGGCGACTTCACCACCACGACACCGGGGGTAGACACCGACCTGACCTGGAACGAGGACGGCAGTGTCGTGATTGACGGCACCCGGCAAATCCGCGACATCAACCGCATGCTCGGACTCGATTTTCCGCTCGACGGCCCCAAGACACTCAACGGTCTGATCCTCGAGCATTTCCAGGATATCCCGGAAGCGGATGTCGGGCTCAAGCTCAATGACATCGCCGTGGAAATCCTGCAGACCCGAGATCGCAGCATCGTTACCGCCCGGATTTACCGGCCGCGCCCGACAGAAATGCCGGCCAGTCTTTACAAAGCCCCTCCCCCGTAGCATCATCGGGCGATCCATACGGCATCTAAGCATCCGCACACACCCGATCTGATGGCAGCGACTCCACAAAACTCCCCGCTCAGCGGCCTGGCACGTGCGCTCGTCCAGGCTGGACGCCTGAAGGAAGCCGAGGCGGAAGAAGTGTCACGTCAGGCCACAGCGACAAAGACCTCGCTCATCGAGCAGTTGATCAGCAGCAACAAGGCCAGCGCCATCGAGATCGCGCGCTTTTCCGCAGAGACCTTCGGTTATCCATTATTTGATCTCGACGCGCTGGACGAGCGCCACATCCCGCAGGACGCCATTGATCGGAAGCTGATTGCAACGCACAAGGTCATTCCTCTGAACAAAAGAGGAAACCGCCTGTCGATTGCCATAGCCGACCCGACCAACCTGCGGGCTCTTGACGAAATCCGTTTCCAAAGCGGCCTGAGCGTTGACCCCATCGTCGTCGAGCAACCCAAGCTGCTCCCGCTGGTCGCGAAGTACTCGGAATCCGCCACCGACGCGCTGAAGAGCTTCAATGACGAAGAAATCAACCTTGATTTCCTCGACGAAGAAACCCCCAGCAAGGCAGACGAAGCCGCCGCCCAGGACATCGACGATGCTCCGGTAGTCAAGTTCATCCAGAAGATTCTGCTCGACGCCATCAACGACGGTGCTTCGGACATTCACTTCGAGCCCTACGAAAAATATTACCGGATACGATTTCGCGTTGACGGCATGCTCCGCGAGGTTGCCACCCCGCCGCTGGCGATCAAGGAAAAGATCGCCTCGCGGATCAAGGTCATCTCTCGCCTCAACATCGCCGAAAAGCGCGTCCCCCAAGATGGCCGAATGAAGCTGGTCATCTCCAAATCACGCGCCATTGACTTCCGTGTCAGTACCTTGCCCACTCTGCAAGGCGAGAAGATCGTGCTGCGTATTCTTGACCCGACCTCGGCAACGCTGGGAATCGAAGCGCTGGGCTATGAACCCGACCAGAAAGCCATCCTGCTCGACGCCATCAACCGCCCCTATGGCATGGTTCTGGTCACCGGCCCAACCGGCTCCGGGAAAACCGTTTCCCTCTACACCTGCCTCAACATCCTCAACAAGGATGGCGTCAACATCGCCACTGCCGAGGATCCGGCTGAAATCAACCTCCCCGGAATCAACCAGGTCAACGTCGATGACCGCGCCGGCCTGACCTTCCCCGTAGCGCTGAAAGCATTCCTGCGCCAGGATCCCGACATCATCATGGTGGGTGAAATCCGCGACCTGGAAACCGCTGAAATCGCCATCAAGGCAGCCCAGACAGGCCACATGGTGCTATCGACCCTGCACACCAATGACGCACCGCAGACCCTGACCCGCCTGATGAACATGGGGGTGCCGACCTTCAACATCGCCTCCAGCATCCTGCTGATCACGGCACAACGCCTGGCCCGTCGCCTCTGCACCTGCAAACAGGCAATCAAGGTTCCGGAACAGGCCTTGCTTGACGCGGGCTTCAAGGCCGAAGACCTCGATGGCAGCTGGACACTATATGGTCCAGGCAGTTGCGAACGCTGCAAAGGCACGGGCTACAAGGGACGGGTCGGTATCTACCAGGTCATGCCGATCAGCGAAGCCATGCAACGCCTGATCATGAGTGGTGCCACGTCGCTTGATCTCGCCGAACAAGCCAAGCAGGAAGGGGTCCGCGATCTACGCGAATCGGGCTTGCTCAAGGTCAAACAAGGCCTGACTTCGCTCGAAGAAGTTTTAAGTACAACCAATATCTAAGCTGAAGGACCAGGCAATGGCAACTGCAGCAAAATCAAGAAGCGTTGATGTCAAGGAAAGCACCTTTCAGTGGGAAGGTCGCAACCGGGAGGGGAAAACCGTCCGTGGCGAAATGCGCGCCGCGACCGAGACAGTCGTTCAGACCACCCTGCGTCGCCAGGGCATCAGTAGCACCAAGATCAAAAAAATACGCTTCAAATCCGGCGGCAGCATCTCCGAAAAGGACATCACCCTATTCACCCGGCAGTTGGCCACCATGATGAAGTCCGGCGTTCCTTTGCTGCAGACTTTCGACATCGTTGGCCGCGGCCATAGCAATCCAGCAGTCGGCAAGTTATTGCTCGACATCAAGTCCGAAGTCGAAACCGGAAGTTCGCTGTCACAGGCCTTTCGCAAGTACCCCCTCTATTTCGACGCGCTTTACTGCAACCTGGTCGGCGCCGGCGAACAGGCGGGGATTCTGGACTCTCTGCTCGACCGCCTGGCAACCTACAAGGAAAAAATCCTGGCGATCAAGGGCAAGATCAAGAAAGCCCTGTTTTACCCGATCGCCGTACTGGTTGTCGCCTTCATCATCACCGCCGTGATCATGATCTTTGTCATTCCGGCGTTCAAGGAGGTATTCAGCAGTTTCGGCGCCGATCTGCCGGCCCCGACCCTGTTCGTCATCGCCATCTCAGACTTCTTCGTCGAATGGTGGTGGCTGATCTTTGGCGCGATAGGCGGCGGCTTGTACGCTTTCTTTGCTGCCTGGAAGCGCTCAGAAAAGGTACAGATGATCATGGACCGTTTCCTGCTGCGCCTGCCGATTTTCGGCGACATCATCCGCAAGGCGGTGATCGCCCGCTGGACCAGAACCTTGTCAACCATGTTCGCCGCCGGCGTCCCTCTGGTCGAATCCCTTGAATCGGTAGGCGGCGCTTCCGGCAATTACATCTACAAGATGGCAACCCGCCAGATCCAGAGCGATGTATCAACCGGCACCAGTCTGACCAACGCGATGCAGGACGCGACCGTCTTCCCCAACATGGTGACGCAGATGGTTGCCATCGGCGAAGAATCCGGCGCCCTCGATTCCATGCTGGGCAAGGTCGCCGACTTCTTCGAGCAGGAGGTCGATGACTCGGTGGAGGCCATGTCGAGCCTGATGGAACCCATGATCATGGTGGTTCTTGGCACCCTGATCGGCGGCATGGTCATCGCGATGTACCTGCCATTGTTCAAGCTTGGCGCCGTGGTGGGAGGATGACGGGCCTTCCTTTGTCGCTGCTGACAGTCTTCGGCGGCTTGCTCGGACTCTGTGTCGGCAGCTTCCTCAATGTCGTCATCCATCGCTTGCCGAAAATCATCGAGCGCGAATGGCTGGCGCAAAGCGCGGAGCTTGTGGGAGGAGAACTGCCCGCGGACACTTCACCGCTGAGCCTGTCCCACCCGCGCTCGCGATGCCCGCATTGCGGCCATGCGATTCGTGCCCACGAAAATATCCCGCTGCTGAGCTACTTCGTAATCCTGCGCGGTAAATGCTCCGGTTGCGGTAAGCCGATTTCGCTACGCTACCCGCTGATTGAGGCGCTAACCGGACTGCTTTCGGCATTCACCGTCTGGCACTTTGGCGACACCTACGCTGCAGCAGGCGGACTGCTGCTGATCTGGGCCTTGCTGGCGCTGACCTTCATCGATTTCGATACGCAACTTCTCCCCGACAGCATCACCCTGCCCCTGCTCTGGCTTGGTCTCGCCTTCAACCTCGCGCAGGTTTATACGGACCTGCCATCCGCAGTGGTGGGGGCCATGGCTGGCTACCTGATTCTGTGGAGCATTTACTGGGGATTCAAGCTACTGACCGGCAAGGAGGGCATGGGCTACGGCGATTTCAAGCTCCTTGGAGCCTTGGGCGCCTGGCTGGGCTGGCAGATGCTACCGGCGATCATCCTGCTATCCTCGGTTGTCGGCGCGGCGGTTGGCATCGCCCTGATCGTGTTTGCCCGTCATGGTCGCAACATCCCGATTCCCTTCGGCCCCTATCTGGCGAGCGCCGGCATCATTGCCCTGTTCTGGGGTCAAACGCTGACCAGCACCTATCTCGGCCTGGCCTATTGAAAAACCGGCCACCGACACCAATATTCGGAGTCCGTGCTTTCGGTTACAATTCAAGGTTTTGGAGGGCCCCATGCCGATCTACGAATATCGCTGTGAATCCTGCGGTTTTCAGAAGGAACATCTGCAAAAGATGGCAGATGCACCACTCACCACCTGCCCGAGCTGCGGCAAGGACAGCTATGCCAAGCAACTGTCTGCCGCCGGTTTCCAGTTGAAGGGCAATGGCTGGTATGCCACCGATTTCAAGGGTAGCAAGCCCGCCTCGCCCCCCCCCTGCCAGACAGGGGAAGGAAGCTGTTCGTCGTGCGCGGCCAGTTGATCAAACGCTATTTCATCACCGGGCTCCTGATCTGGGTGCCGCTGGTCATCACCGTCTGGGTGCTGTCGCTGATCGTCAACACGCTTGACCAGTCGCTGCAACTTCTGCCCGAGGCCGTACACCCGAAGAATCTCTTCGGTTTCGCGATCCCCGGCGTCGGCGCCTTGTTGACGCTGGCCATGATCCTGTTCACCGGCCTCCTGGCTGCCAACTTCATCGGCCAGAAGCTGGTCGGCTGGTGGGACAAGCTGTTGTCGCGAATTCCCGTCGTCAATTCGGTTTATAAGGCGGTCAAGCAGGTATCCGACACCCTGTTCGCCCCCAATGGCAATGCCTTTCGCAAGGCCTTGCTGGTCCAGTACCCGCGGCAGGGCGCGTGGACCATCGCCTTTCTGACGGGAATACCCGGCGGCGATATTCGCAATCATCTGCGCGGGGACTACGTCAGTGTCTACGTCCCGACCACCCCCAACCCGACCTCCGGTTTTTTCCTGATGATGCCGAGAAACGACGTCGTCGAACTCGACATGACGGTCGACGAAGCCCTCAAGTACATCATCTCGATGGGCGTCGTCGCCCCGCCAGCGCACGCCCGCGTCGTCACCCACACTTAAGCAACCCCACGGATTTTTCATGCGTACCCATTACTGCGGACAACTCAATGCCGGCCTCGACGGCCAGATCGTCACCCTTTGCGGCTGGGCCCACCGCCGCCGCGACCACGGCGGCGTCATCTTCATCGACCTGCGGGACCGCGAAGGCCTGGCCCAGGTCGTCTGCGACCCGGATCGTGCCGACTCTTTCAAAATCGCCGAATCGGTACGCAATGAATTCTGCCTGAAAATCACCGGCAAGGTGCGCCCGCGTCCGGCCGGCACGACCAACGCCAACCTGGCCTCCGGCGAGATCGAAATCCTCTGCCATGAAATCGAAGTCCTGAATCCATCGGTGACGCCGCCGTTCCAGCTCGACGACGACAACCTCTCCGAGAACGTCCGTCTGACGCACCGCGTCATCGACCTGCGCCGCCCGCAGATGCAGAACAACCTGATGCTGCGCTACAAGACGGCCCGTGCCTTCCGCCGTTTCCTCGACGACAACGGCTTCATCGACGTCGAAACGCCGATGCTGACCAAATCCACACCGGAAGGCGCGCGCGACTATCTGGTTCCGTCGCGCGTCCATCCCGGCCAGTTCTTCGCCCTGCCGCAATCGCCGCAGCTGTTCAAGCAACTGCTGATGGTCGCCGGTTTCGACCGCTACTACCAGATCACCAAGTGCTTCCGCGACGAAGACCTGCGCGCCGACCGCCAGCCCGAATTCACCCAGGTCGATATCGAGACCTCGTTCATGAGCGAGGCTGAAATCACCGCCCTGATGGAACAACTGATCCGCCGCGTCTTCAAGGAAGCGATCGACGTCGAGCTGCCGGAATTCCCGCGCATGACCTACGCCGAAGCCATGCGTCGTTTCGGCTCGGACAAGCCGGACCTGCGCGTCACCCTCGAACTGGTCGATGTCGCCGACGCCTTCAAGGACGTTGCGTTCAAGGTCTTCGCCAACATCGCCAACAGCGAAGGCGGCCGCATCGCTGCCATGCGCATTCCGGGCGGCGCTTCGCTGACCCGCGGCGAGATCGACGAGTACACCAAGTTCGTCGGCATCTACGGCGCCAAAGGCCTGGCTTACATCAAGGTCAACGACGTCAGCCAGGTCAATGAAACCGGCCTGCAGTCGCCGATCGTCAAGAACCTCTCCGAAGCCTCGCTGCGCACCGTGCTCGAACGCACCGGCGCGCAGTCCGGCGACCTGATCTTCTTCGGTGCCGACAAGGCCAAGATCGTCAGCGACGCCCTCGGCGCACTGCGCATCAAGATCGGCCACGAGAAGGGCTTCGTCACCGGGGCCAAGTGGGCGCCGCTGTGGGTCATCGACTTCCCGATGTTCGAATACGACGACGAGTCCAAGCGCTGGACCGCCTGCCATCACCCGTTCACCAGCCCGAAGGACGAGCACCTCGAATTCCTCGCCACCGATCCGGGCAAGTGCCTAGCCAAGGCCTATGACCTGGCGCTGAACGGCTGGGAACTCGGCGGTGGCTCCGTCCGTATCCACCGCGCCGACGTGCAGGAGAAGGTCTTCGCCGCGCTCAACATCGGTCCGGAAGAACAGCAGGCCAAGTTCGGCTTCCTGCTCGACGCCCTGAAGTACGGCGCCCCACCGCACGGCGGCCTGGCCTTCGGCCTGGATCGCATCGTCACCATGATGACCGGCGCCGAGTCGATCCGCGACGTGATCGCCTTCCCGAAGACCCAGCGCGCCCAGTGCCTGCTCACCGACGCCCCGTCGGCGGTCGACGAGAAGCAGTTGCGCGAGCTGCACGTCCGCCTGCGGCAGAAGGTCGAAACCCAGGTCGAAGTTGCCCAGGGCTAAACCATGCGCCAGCTGATGCGCTTCCTGATCGTCCTGCTGCTGGCGATCGGAAGCGCTTTTGCTTTCTGGAGTGGCGGCGGCGACCGGCAGACGATCGATGTCGCCCGCCTGCCGCCCGAAGCCCGCGAAACGCTGGTCCTGATCAAGCAGGGCGGCCCTTTCCCCTACAAGCGCGACGGCATCGTCTTCAACAATTTCGAAAAGCTGCTACCGCTGCAACCGCGCGGCTATTACCGCGAGTACACGGTGAAGACACCCGGCCGCAGGGATCGCGGCCCACGCCGCATCGTTGCCGGCAAGGCCGCCGAGTATTACTACACGGAAGACCACTACCGCTCCTTCCGGCGCATCCGGGAATAGCCAATGAATGAATTCGCCCCCAGTGGCGTCTATCGCCAGCATGCCGACCACCCCATTGATGCCGACATCACGGTCGACCTCGGCGCCTGCCGTGAGGCCAGGCAAGTCCTCGATCGACTCGGCACCACCCTGGATTTTCCCGACTGGTACGGAAGTAATTTCGATGCCCTGGCTGATTGCCTCTCCGACCCCGACTGGCGCGACGGCGCTGCCACCCTCATCCGGCTGAGCGGGCTGACCCGTTTCTCGCAGCAGTCGCCGGGCGACTACGCGATACTGCTCGCCGTACTCGACGCCGCCTGCCAGGCGCGCAGCGAACAGGGCGCGCCGCTTGCCGTCATCCTCGAAGACGGACCGGAAACCCTGTCCCCATGGCTGGCGGCATGAGCGCCTACAAGCAGCCGCATTCGGTACTGGTGGTCATCCATACCCTGGCCGGTGAAGTCCTGCTGCTCGAGCGCGCCCGCCATCCCGGCTTCTGGCAGTCGGTGACCGGCAGCCGCGAAGGCAACGAGCCGCCGGCAGTCACGGCCCACCGCGAGGTGCTCGAGGAAACCGGCATCGACAGCCGGCTTTACCGGCTCACCGACTGGCGCATCGAAAACCACTACACGATTCACCCGGCCTGGCGCCACCGCTACGCGCCCGGCGTCGACAGCAACACCGAGCGGGTGTTCGGCCTCTGCCTGCCGGAACGCGTCGCGGTCAGAATCGCGCCCGAGGAGCATCGCGCCTGGCTCTGGCTGCCGCGCGAGGAAGCCGCCGGGCGCTGCTTCTCGTGGAGCAACCGGGACGCGATCCAGCTGCTCGCCGCCCCGCAACCGTGGACTTGAAAAGGGAACGAACAGACCTATATTGGTTTTGCATGAAAACTCACCGGAAAGGAGAACCAATATGGCCAACATCACCCGTGTCGACCCCTTTGACGATCTGTTCCGCGGCTTCTTCGTCCGCCCTGTCGATTTCAACGGGCAGCCCCAGCAAGCCCCCTCGATCAAGATGGACGTCAGGGAACAAGGCGACGCCTACCTCGTCCACGCCGAACTGCCCGGCGTGAAGAAGGAAGACATTCACGTCGTGGTCGACGGCAACCAAGTATCCATCAGCGCCGAGGTCCGCCAGGAAAAGGAAGTCAAGGAAGGCGAGCGCACGCTTCGCTCGGAACGCTATTTCGGCAAGGTCTCGCGTTCCTTCCAGTTGCAACAGGATCTCGACGACACCCGCTCGGTCGCCCGCTTCGCCGATGGCGTACTTGAACTGACCCTGCCCAAACGCACTGCCAGCCCGAGCAAGCGCCTGACCATCGAATAGGCAGCCTCGCCCCTCGCGCCGGCCGGCCCCCAAGCCGGCCGCTTTCTTTGTACAATCCGCGGCGAGTCCATCAGGAGCCCCTCATGCCCACCAAAAACCTCGCCCCCGGCACCAAGGCCGCCGTCCTGGCCGAAGCCCTGCCCTACATCAAGCGTTTCCATGGCAAGACCATCGTCGTCAAGTACGGCGGCAACGCGATGACCGACGAGCACCTGAAAAGCTGCTTCGCCCGCGACGTCGTGTTGCTCGAACTGATCGGCTTCAACATCGTCGTCGTGCACGGCGGCGGTCCGCAGATCGAGAACCTGCTCAGCCGGGTGGGCAAGAAGGGCGAGTTCATCCAGGGCATGCGCGTCACCGACGCGGAAACCATGGAAGTCGTCGAAATGGTGCTCGGCGGTCAGGTCAACAAGGACATCGTCAACCTGATCAACCAGCACGGCGGCAAGGCCGTCGGCCTGACCGGCAAGGACGGCAACTGCATCCGCGCCAAGAAGCTGATGCTGGAAGACAAGGACAACCCGGGCGACCTGATCGACGTCGGCCAGGTCGGCCAGATCACCAAGATCGACCCGTCGCTGATCGACCACCTCGACAAGGCGTCCTTCATCCCGGTGATTGCCCCGATCGGCGTCGGCGAAGACGGCGAGACCTACAACATCAACGCCGACGTCGTCGCCGGCAAGATCGCCGAAGTGCTCAAGGCCGAGAAGCTCGTCCTGCTGACCAACACGCCGGGCGTGCTCGACAAGGCCGGCAACCTGATCACCGGCATCACGCCCAAGGAGATCGACGAGATGGTCGCCGACGGCACGCTATCCGGCGGCATGCTGCCGAAGATCGGCTCGGCGCTCGATGCTGCCCGCAACGGCGTCAAGGGCGTGCATATCATCGACGGTCGCGTCGAACACGCACTGCTGCTCGAAATCCTGACCGACCACGGCGTCGGCACGATGATCAAGTCGCACTGAACCATGCGCGGGGAACGCGTCTGGTTGTTCGACCTCGACAACACGCTGCACAACGCTTCCCCGCACATCTTCCCGCACATCAACCGGGCGATGCGCGAGTACATCGAGCGCCACCTCGGCCTCGACGAAAACGCCGCCAACCGGCTGCGCCAGGACTACTGGCAGCGCTACGGCGCAACCCTGCTCGGCCTGATCCGCCACCACGCGATCGACCCGCATCATTTCCTGCACGAAACCCATCAGTTTCCCGATCTCGCCCGCATGCTGGTGTTCGAGAAACCGCTGCTGCATGCGCTCAAGCGCCTGCCCGGACGCAAGATCCTGTTCTCCAACGCGCCGCGCGCCTACGCCGAGGCGGTGCTCGAACTGACCGGGCTGGATCGCCACTTCGCCGCGGTGTATTCCGTCGAAAGCCTGAAATTCCGGCCCAAGCCGATGCCGCAGGGCTTCCGCACCCTGCTGCACGCCGAGCGCCTCGACCCGCGCCGCTGCATCATGGTCGAGGACAGCCTGGCCAACCTCGTCACCGCCCGCAAGCTCGGCATGAAAACCGTGTGGGTGAGCGCTGGCTCTCGCCGCTCGCCCTACGTCGACGTCCAGGTTTCGTCGGTCCTGCAATTGCCGCAACGCTGCGCTCGTCTATAATCCGGGCACAAAAATTCTTCGAGGGACAACATCGATGGCGACCAAACCGGGCGAACGCCGCCTGCAGATCCTGCAAACCCTGGCTGAAATGCTGGAAACCCCGAAAGGGGAAAAGATCACCACCGCCGCCCTGGCCGGCAAGCTGGAATGCTCAGAAGCCGCGCTCTACCGTCACTTCGCCAGCAAGGCGCAGATGTTCGAGGGGCTGATCGAGTTCATCGAACAGAGCCTGTTCGGCGTCATCAACCAGATCACCGGCGAAGAGCCCCGCGGTTTCCGCCAGATCGAACTGATCCTCGGCTTGCTGCTCAATTTTGCCCAGAAGAACCGCGGCATGACCCGGGTGCTGATCGGCGACGCGCTGGTCAATGAAAACGAACGTCTGCAACTGCGCATCAACGCGCTGCTCGACAAGGTCGAGGCGGCGCTCAAGCAGGCCCTGCGCATCGCCGCGACGCAGGAGAAGTTCAAGGCCGACGCCGATTTCGGGGCGCTGGCCAACCTCTTGCGCTGCTACGTCGTCGGCCGCTGGGAGCAATACGCCCGCTCCGGCTTCAGCCGCGAACCACTGGCGCAATGGCCGCAGCAGTGGCCGATGCTTTACTTCGCCTGCCTGTCGCAGGCCGGCGAGGCTTAAACGCCAAGGGCGGCCCACCAGCCGCCCTTTTAGCTTGCTTTTAAAATCCTGATCAGCCCCTCAGGTATTCCGCCGCATCGAGCGCGAAATAGGTCAGGATGCCGTCGGCGCCGGCGCGCTTGAACGCCAGCAGGCTCTCCAGCACCACCGCCCGCTCGTCAAGCCAGCCGTTCAATGCCGCCGCCTTGAGCATCGCGTACTCGCCGCTGACCTGGTAGGCATAGGTCGGCACGCCGAACTCGTCCTTGACCCGGCGGACGATATCCAGATACGGCATGCCCGGCTTGACCATGACCATGTCGGCACCTTCCTCGATATCCTGCGCCACTTCACGCAGCGCCTCGTCGCCGTTGGCCGGGTCCATCTGGTAGGTGTACTTGTTGCCTTTGCCAAGGTTGCCGGCCGAGCCGACCGCGTCGCGGAAGGGGCCGTAGAAGGCGGAAGCGTACTTGGCCGAATAGGCCAGGATGCGCGTGTAAATCTGGCCGTTGCGTTCCAGCGTTTCGCGGATGCGGCCGATCCGTCCATCCATCATGTCCGACGGCGCCACCACGTCGGCACCGGCTTCGGCATGGCACAGCGCCTGGCGAACCAGAACGTCGAGCGTCTCGTCATTGAGCACATAGCCGGTGTCGTCGATCAGGCCGTCCTGACCATGGCTGGTGTAGGGATCAAGAGCGACGTCGGTGATCACGCCCAACTCAGGAAACTCGCGCTTGAGCGCGCGTACCGTACGCGGCACCAAACCTTCCGGGTTGTAGGCTTCCTCCGCGCCGAGCGTTTTCAGCGGCGCATCGATCACCGGAAACAGCGCCAGCGCCGGAATACCCAGCTTGACCGTGCGCTCCGCGGTACGCAACAGGACATCGAGCGATTGCCGCTCGACGCCGGGCATCGAAACCACCTTCTCTGTACGGCCCCCGCCTTCGAGAACGAAGACCGGGTAAATGAAATCGTCCGGGGTCAGTACCGATTCGCGCATCAGGCGACGCGAAAAATCGTCGCGCCGCATCCGGCGCATCCGGATTCCGGGAAAACTGCCAGCCATGTCGACATCCCTGCAAAAAATAAAGATAAAAATTTAAACCCGCGCGGAACCTTTTTTCAAACCCTGCGGTCAGAAAGGCACGATGGCTCGCGCCGTCTCCCGCTTCACCTCCCTGAGCGGGTGCCTTGACACTGTTGAGGCATTTTGGCCCCCGGATTCCCCTTGTCCGGGGGCCCTTTGTTTTCCGTCACAGCCTTTTTCGGCGACTCGATGCCCAACCAGCCGGCAAGAACGGCTTCCGCCTCCTCGATCCCGGTCTTCTTCAGACTGGAAAAGAGCTGGGCGCTATAGGTTCCGCCCACCCAGCTAGCGATTTCCGCCTTCACCGCACGCAGTACCTTGGTCTGCTCCTGCCGCGACAATTTGTCGGCCTTCGACAGCAGGAGATGAATCGGCCGCCCGGTGGGCTTGAACCACTCGATCAGGTTGCGGTCGAGGTCGGTGAATGGTCGCCGGCAATCCATGATCACCACCAAGCCGACCAGCGGCCCGCGCCGGCTGAGATAGGGGCCGATCAGTCCTTCCCACTGCGCCCGGATATCTTCGGGCGCTTTGGCGAAACCATAGCCAGGCAGGTCAACGAAATACTTTCCCGGTGCCAGCGTGAAGTAATTGAGGTGCTGGGTACGCCCCGGCGTCTTGCTGACGAAGGCAAGACGCACCCGTCCCGCCAGGGTGTTGATCGCTGACGACTTGCCGGCATTCGAGCGTCCGGCAAACGCCACTTCGCAAGTGGCATCGACTGGCAGGTCGCGCAGATTGGCTACGGTCGTATGAAAAACCGCGTTCTGGAAAAGAGGCATAAAAAACGCGGAAGACCCGCCTAGTTGAAGGGAAACTAATATAGAATAACAGGTTTGTAACTTCCGTTCCGGCCAAAGCGCCCCATCATGCGCACTAGGAGTTCGAAAATGATCCGTTCTGCGGCAATGGCAATCCTGTTTGCCACCAGTTTTGTCACCCACGCTTCCGAGCAAGCAACGGCCAAGGCCGATCCTGCCAAAGGAAAAATCGTCGCCGAAACCATCTGCGTCGCCTGCCACGGTGCCGACGGCAACAGCATGAGTTCCGCCAACCCGCATCTGGCCGGCCAGATCGAACAATACATTTACAAGCAGTTGTCCAACTTCAAGACAGTCGACGGCAACCCCGCGCTGCGCGACAACGCCATCATGGCCGGCATGGCCGCGGCGCTGACCGAAGAAGACATGAAGAATGTCGCCGCTTGGTTCGCCAGCCAGAAACTGAAGCCGGAATCGGCGAAGAACGAAGCCAGCCTCGCGCTGGGCAAGAAAATCTGGCGTCAGGGCGACTTCCGCAAGGGCGTTCCCGCCTGCGCCGGTTGCCACGGCCCGGCCGGCTCCGGCATGCCGGCCCAGTATCCGCGCCTGGCTGGCCAGTTTGCCGAATACACCGAAGCGCAACTGGTGGCTTTCCGCGCCGGCACCCGCGCCAACGATCCGGAAAGCATGATGCGCACCATCGCCGCCAAGCTCTCGGATGCGGAAATCAAGGCTGTCGCCGACTACGCTGCCGGCCTGCGTTGATCCGGCAAGGCATCGATTCGGGGCAGCCTGCGGGCTGCCCTTTGTTTTTGCGCGACCCAAGAAGCTTTCTTGTCGCGCATTGCCGCCGGGATTAGACTGTCCGCACCACAAACAACAACGCGGAGACTGACCATGAAGACGCTCAAGCAACTGCTGGCTGGCAAATCCCAGGTCCTTGCCGCTGTCGCCCCCGACGACAGCGTTTTCCATGCCCTTTGCGTCATGGCCGAACACAATGTCGGCGCCTTGCTGGTGCTCGAGGACGGGCGTCTGGTCGGCATCTTTTCCGAGCGCGACTACGCCAGGAAGCAGATCAGGAACAACCTCTCGCCCAAGGAAACGCCGGTTCGCGAAATGATGAGTTCCCGAGTTGCCTACGTCAGTCTCGACAGCACCCTGGAAGAATGCATGACACTGATGACCGAAAAACGTTTCCGGCATCTGCCGGTGCTCGACGATCAACAGCAGGTGCTCGGCATTCTCTCGATCGGCGACATGGTCAAGGAAATCATCAGCTCCCAGCAATTCCTGATCGAGGAACTCGAGCGTTACATCGCCAGTTGAGTCATGAGCGCGCACGACAGCCTGCATTTCCGCATTCTCGAGGACATCGCCCACGAGCTTTCCGGCGACATCAATTTTCCGACCTGCATGGATGCCGCACTGCTCGTGCGCAATACCTTGAAGGACCCTTTCGCCAACATCGACCGGGTTGTCCGGGTGGTCAGCATCGAGCCCCTGATCTCCAGCAAGTTGCTTCGTCTCGCCAACTCGATTGCCTACAACCCCGCCGGCAAGACGATCAGCGACCTGGGCACTGCCATCGGACGCATCGGCTTCGACTCGGTACGCACGATCTCGCTGGCAGTAGCCATGGATCAATTGCTCAAGTCACGCAATCTCGCCGCTTACGAGCCGATCGCGCATCGCGCCTGGGCCCATTCGCTCGATGTCGCTGCAATCGCCCGGGTACTGGCAAGGCGGATCGGCCGCATCAATCCAGAAGACGCCATGATGGCCGGCCTGGTACACGACATCGGTGTCTTCTACCTGCTGTATCGGGCTGCCGAGTATCCGGAATACCGCAGCAACCCGGACGCAATGATGGAGTTGCTCTGCGGCTGGCACGAAGGCATTGGCGAGAGCCTCCTCCATGCGCTTGGAGTCCCCGAGCGAATCATCGAAGCGATCAGCGACCACGACCGCCTGTACAACGTCGAAACCCCTTGCAACGTGCGCGACGTCCTCTATTTTGCCAACCTGCTGGCCGGCGGCGACCGGGAATGGATGGGGGAATACAACGACACGGACGCCCAGGAATTGCGCGACGCCGACCGGGCTCGTTACCAGGACCTCGTTCTGGAAGCCGAGGACGATATCCATGAGTTGCGGTCGGCACTCGGCATCCGTCAGTAATCCTCCGCAGGACCCAAGATGAGCACTAGCAGCGCGCGTATTCCCGTCAACGCTTTCAAGGCACTCCTCTTCGTTGCCAGCCTGCTGCCGGCCGCCTGGATCGGCTGGCAACTACGCCATAACGGGCTTGGCCCGGAGCCCAGCGAAACCTTGCAAGCCCTCACCGGTACCTGGACGCTGAATTTCCTGTTACTCACGCTGTGCATCTCTCCGGCACGCGCCCTCACCGGCCAACATTGGCTGCTGCGCCTGCGCCGGATGCTTGGCTTGTTCGCCTTTGCCTACGCTCTTCTACACCTCTTCAGTTTCATCGGCTACGACCATGGCTTCGACCTCACCGCGATCGCCCGCGACGTGCTCAAGCGCCCCTTCATCGCTGTCGGCCTCGCCGCCCTGCTGCTGATGGTTCCGCTAGCCGCCACCTCGAACGCAACAGCCATCCGCCGCCTGGGTGGGCGCAAGTGGCAGGAACTGCACCGCAACATCTACCTGATCGCCATTCTGGGATGCGTGCACCTGCTATGGCAGAGCAAGCCGGAAGAGCTCCCGGCCACGCTGAGCTACGCGGTTTTCCTCGGCCTGCTGCTGTGGTGGCGGGTCCAGGAGCGGCGGCGCAAGGCAACGCCGATGCCCGACCAGCGGGTACAGGCGGTGAAGTTCTACCGCAAGCGCCCGGATTAGCGACTCAGGGACGAGCGCCGCGTTCGAAGCGGATGATCGCGCGACCGTCGGCGGTTTTCTTTGGCGCCGCCTTCCAGGCGTGGCCGTAAATGATCTCGAAACTGGCCGGCAAGCGGCCAGCGCTGCGCATCCGTTCATAGGCCTCGCGCACCGCCTGCAGGCGCCCCTTGCCGGTCAGGCCGTGGCGCCTGGCGTGCATCGCGCAGGCCGAACCGGCGCCGCGCAGCTCCGCGAACAGGCTGTCGATGTCATCGTAGGTCAGGGTCAACACTTCCATGTCCATCACCGGATCGGCGTAACCGCTTTCGACCAGCATGTCGCCGAGATCGTGCATGTCGGTGAAGCGCTGCGTATGCGCATAGCCATCGGCGAAGGCAGCGCGCAACTCCTGCAGCGTATCCGGCCCCAGCGTCGAGAACATCAACAGCCCACCGACCTCGAGCACGCGATGGGCTTCAGCCAGCGCCGGCAAGGGATGGTCGAGCCAGTGCAGCAGCAGATTCGACCACACCAGGGAAACCGAGGCCCCAGTCAGCGGCAGCGACTCCGCCGCCGCCTGCAGGCAATCTGGCGCCGTGCCATCGAGCCCGAACCAGCGCCGCCAGCCGGACCTGGCCGGCCGCGCTGCGGCAAGCATCGGCCGGGCGATATCGACGCCGAGCAGGCGGGCCTGCGGATAGCGCTCGAGCAAGCCGGGAAAACTCCCACCGCTGCTGCATCCCAGATCAAGGATGCGCTGCGGCTGCAGACGGACATAGTCGAGACGCTCGAGCATGCGCCGGTCGATCTCCCGAACCAGGAAATCGTGCTGCGCATAATCCGCTGCCGCGCGCGCGAAACGGCACGCGACAGCGCGACGGTCGACGAAAGCGACAGCTTCAGTCTGGCTCACACCGCGCGCAGGCCAAGGCGGGCGAACAGGGCGTCGTCGCGGTCAACATCGGGATTGCCGGTGGTCAGCAGAGCGTCGCCGTAGAACATCGAATTAGCGCCGGCCATGAAACAGAGCGCCTGCAGCTCGTCGCTCATTTCCTGCCGCCCGGCCGACAAGCGAACCCAGGAAGCAGGCATGGTGATGCGGGCGGCGGCAACGGTACGCACGAACTCGAAGGGATCGAGACGCGGCTGCGCGGCCAGCGGCGTGCCGGGAATCGGCACCAGGTTGTTGATCGGCACCGATTCCGGCGGCGTCGGCAGGTTGGCCAACTGGACCAGCAGCGCGGCGCGGTTCTTGCGCGACTCGCCCATGCCGATGATGCCTCCGGAGCAGACATTGATGCCGGCGTCGCGCACCTGATCGAGCGTATCGAGACGATCGTCGTGGGTGTGCGTGCGGATCACCTGGCCGTAGAAATCCTTGTCGGTATCGAGATTGTGGTTGTAGTAGTCAAGCCCGGCCGCTTTCAGTTTCTCGGCCTGACCTTCCTTGAGCATGCCCAGCGTGACGCAGGTCTGCATGCCGAGCGCCTTGACCTCGCGCACCATCGCCAGCACCTGGTCGAGGTCGTTGTCCTTCGGGCCACGCCAGGCGGCGCCCATGCAGAAGCGCGAAGCGCCCTTGTCCTTGGCTGCCTGGGCAGCGGCGACCACCTCGCCGAGCGGCATCAGGCGCTCGCGTTCGAGATCGGTATCGTAACGCGCCGACTGCGAACAATAGCTGCAATCCTCGGAGCAACCACCGGTCTTGACGGAAAGCAGGGTCGAGCGTTGAATGGCATTGGCATCAAAATTCTCGCGATGCACGGTCTGCGCCCGGAACAGCAAATCCATCAACGGCAACTCGTAGAGCGCCAGCACTTGCTCGAGGGTCCAGCGGGAAAACGCTGCGGTCTGGGAACAGGAAGGAGTCACGGCGGTGGCACTGGCTGGCATGGAATACCTTAAGAAAATCGTCGAAAAATCAAGGGCAAACGGCAATGGTAATTATGGATTACCGGGACGGTCAAGCGTTTCCGGCATTTTACCCCAGGCCGTCCGCCACCGTTTCACCGCCTTGGCCCGCAGCCACCTGGTGCCGCCGGAAAGTTGCCTGCTCTGTGGCGCCGATAGTGGCAACGAGCTGCTTTGCTGCGCTTGCCTCGGCGACCTCCCGCCGCTACCTGTGCACCGCTGCCCGCGCTGCGGCGAAACAACCACCTACGGAGAACACTGCGGCAGCTGCTTGCAGAACCCTCCCGCCTTTTCCGGCGTCAGCGCCCTGTATCGCTATGATTTTCCGGTCGACCGTCTGGTTCATGCGCTGAAGTACGGCCACCAACTGGCGTTGGCGGACTGGTTCGGCAAGCGACTCGCCGAGCTCCTCGTCGGGCCCGACTTCACTGCCATCATTCCGCTTCCACTGCACCCGCAGCGTTTGCGCGAACGTGGCTTCAACCAGTCGCTGGAAATTGCGCGCACGATTGCCGGGCTGCGGCAACTCCCGCTCGCCCGCGACCTCCTGCAACGCCAACGCGCCACCGCGTCACAAGCCGGCCTCGACCGCAAGGCCAGGCAGCGCAACGTGCGCGGCGCCTTCGCCTGCCATGCGGATTGCAGCGGCCAGCGCCTTCTTCTGGTCGACGATGTGCTGACCAGCGGCGCCACCGCGGATGAAGCCGCCCGCAGCTTGATCGAACACGGCGCGCTCGAGGTCCATGTAGCGGTCGTCGCCCGCACCCTCAATAGCTGAATTCGTGATTTAATCGGCGCCTTTGCCGCTCACCGACAGTCCCGTGTTCGCCGTCGTCCTCGTCCATCCGGAAATTCCGCCCAATACCGGCAACATCATCCGCATGTGCGCCAATACCGGCGCCGAACTGCATCTCGTCGAGCCGCTCGGCTTCGACCTCAGCGACAAGCACCTGCGCCGGGCCGGCCTCGATTACCACGAATTCGCCAGGCTCGTCCGTCACCCGGACTGGCCGAGCTGCCTGGCCGCGCTGGCGCCGCGCCGGATGTTCGCGATGACCACCCGCGGCAGCCGCAACCTGTACTCAGTGGCAATGGAAGCGGACGATGTCTTCGTCTTCGGCAGCGAAACCGCCGGCCTGCCGCCGGCGATCCGCGACAGCTTCCCGGAAGACCGCCGCCTGCGTCTGCCGATGCGCGCCGGGCAGCGCAGCCTCAACCTGTCGAACGCCGCCGCCGTCACCGTCTTCGAGGCGTGGCGACAGTGCGGCTTCAGCGACGCCGTGTGAGACTCAGGCGATCTCTTCCTTGGGATCGCGCGCCATCAGTTGCTCGACCGCGGCCGGCGCGGTCAAGCGACCATCAAGAACGGCGGCCACCGCCGTACTGATCGGCATCTCGACACCGAGTTCGGCCGCCAGGCGCGCCGTCTCGCGGGCGGTATAGACCCCTTCGGCGACATGGCCGAGTTCGTCGAGCACCTCTGCCAGCGACTTGCCCTGCGCCAGCCCGAGGCCGACCCGACGGTTGCGCGAGAGATCGCCGGTGCAGGTCAGAATCAGGTCGCCCATGCCGGCCAAGCCCATGAAAGTCTCGCGCTGGGCGCCCCGTGCAACGCCGAGACGGGCAATTTCGGCAAGGCCACGGGTCATCAGCGCGGCCCGTGAATTGAGACCGAGGCCGAGGCCGTCGCAGACGCCGGTGGCGATCGCCAGCACGTTCTTGACCGCGCCGCCGACCTCGACACCGACCAGATCGTCGTTGGCGTAGATCCGCAGACTGCCGCCGTGCAACTGTCGCGCGGTCTCGCGCGCAAAGGCGGCATCGCGGGACGCCAGCGTTATCGCCGTCGGCTGTCCGGCGGCGACTTCCTCGGCGAAGCTCGGCCCGGACAGGGCGCCGCAAAGCGCGGCGGGGCCAAGTACGTCTGCCACCACCTGGTGCGGCAACTTGCCGCTACCGGCTTCGAAACCCTTGCATACCCAGAGTAGCGGCACCGTGCAGGGCAATTCGCGCAATTTTTCCGCCGTCGGCCGCAGACCGGCAATCGGCGTCGCGACGACCAGCAATTCTGCATCACCAACCGCCGCGGCAAAATCGGTCGCCACCGCGACTGACGCCGGCAAACGGTAGCCCGGCAGGAAGCGGCGGTTTTCACGGCAGGAAAGGAGTTCGGCGGCAACATCGCTTTCGCGTGTCCACAAAGTCACCGCGTGCGCCTCGGCGAAAGCGATGGCCAGCGCGGTGCCCCAGGCACCGCCCCCAAGCAGGGAAACTCTCATAGTCCCCAGACCTGCGTCGCGCGGACCACGCCGCTCAGCCCATCGCGATGCTTGACCGCAACCCAGCCGGGCGCCGGGGTACCGACGTAGTCAAGCACCAGCCATTTGGCCAAACTGGCGCTGACCGGCGCGTTGTCTGCCGCTGCCTCCCGAAGCTCGGTGTCGGCAGCGGTGACGATGACGGTGCGCCGTTCGCCCACCTGACTGGCTTCGATCCAGGCCAGGCCGCCCTCGGCGTCACGAACCTTGACCCAGCCCTCGAGGCGGACGACCACCTCGACCGGCGTCTGGGCGCGGATCAGGTAGAGCTTCTTGGCCTTGAGCGAAGGCGCATCATAGAGCACCGCCGCCGGCACGACGACCGAACGGAAATCCAGCGCCAGGGCCGGCAAGGCCGTGGCGAGGCAGCAGAAGGCTGTCAGCAGGCGGCGCATGACGGCGTTTACTGGATCTGGGCTTCAGCCGCGGCCTGCATTTCCTGCAGACGCTGCACGTACATCGCCTCGAAATTGACCGGCTGCAGCAGGATGGCCTGGAAGCCGGCGCGGGTCACCGCGTCCGAGACCGTTTCGCGGGCGTAAGGGAAAAGCACGTTCGGGCAGGCGATGGCGATCAGCGGCTCAAGCTGGTCTTCGGGGACATTCTGGATGCGGAAGACACCGGCTTGCGCCACTTCGACCAGGAACACGGTCTTTTCGGCAACGGCGGCGGTCACCGTCACCGTCAGCACGACTTCGAAGACCCCATCACCAACGCCACGGCCGGTGGAGTTGAGTTGCACGGTGACTTGCGGTGCTTCCTGTTCAAGAAAGACTTCCGGGGCATTCGGCACTTCGAGCGAAAGGTCCCTGACGTAAAGCTTTTCGATGCCGAAAACCGGCTGTTCGTTCTGTTCCATGTTTCTCTTTCTGGTAGTTGATCAGTTCAGGCGTCCGCCGCCAACAAGGGCAGCAGACCGCCGGCGGCGTCGAGGGCGTAGAGGTCGTCGCAGCCGCCGACATGGGTGGTACCGATGAAAATCTGCGGCACGGTGCGCCGCCCGGTTTTCTGCATCATTTCGTCGCGCCGTTCGGGGTCGAGATCGACACGGACCTCCTCGATCGCCGCCACCCCGCGCGCCTTCAGCAACTGCTTGGCGCGCATGCAGTACGGGCAGACCGCCGTGGTGTACATCAGAACCGGCTGCGTCATTTCTTGCGTCCTCCCTTGTGCAGCGGATAGCCCGCCGCGACCCAGGCATCGACCCCGCCGCCGAGGTTGAACAGCTGTTCGAAGCCATGCTGCTTCAGTGCCTTGCAGGCCCGGTCGGAACGCAGGCCGGAAGCACAGCACAGGATCAGCGGCTGCGCCTTGAATTTTTCCAGCTCCGCCAGGCGCTCACCGAGCTGCGCTTCCGGAATGTGAACCGCATCCGGAATGTGTCCGGCGGCAAACTCGCTCGCCTGACGCACATCGATCACCTTGGCGTCCTGGCGGTTGATCATCAGCGTCGCCTCGCCTGGATTGACGGCCTTGCCCTGCGACCGGAAGACGAGCGGCCAGAGCAGCCCGAGACCGGAAACGACAACGATCCCGATGAGCAGGATGTTCTGGTTGATGAAATCCATCGGCATTACTTAATTCTCCACACCACAAAAAACTTCGCGCATCATGCCGACAAGCTGCAGGGTGCGCTGATCGCCGACACGGTAGAACACCCGGTTGGCATCCTTGCGCGTCAGCAGGACCCCCTTCTCGCGCAGGATCGCGAGATGCTGTGAGATGTTGCTTTGCGAAGTGCCGACGGCTTCGACGATATCCTGCACGCAGGCTTCCTGATCGCCGACAACGCACAGAATCTTCAGGCGCAGGGGATGCGCGATCGCCTTCAAGGCTTTCGCCGCCGTCTCGATATGCTCCTGTTTGTCGATCAGAGCGGAGGAAATAAGGTCCAAGATATAAAACCTCAGTTTGGTTGAACGGTTGATTATAGAATAAGCCTTGCCAAACCTAGAACCCAATCACGATTTCCCCATGCTTTCCGCCCGCGCCGGCCTGCGCTCCGCTTTTTCCGCCTGCTCGCTCGCGCTTCTGCTGGCGCTCTCCCTGATCTCTCCCGCCACAGCCCAGAAGAAGGCCAGCGCGCCGGAAGTGGCGGCCAAACGCGCCGACCTCGAGGAATTACGCAACCGCATCGAGGACCTGCGCAAGGACCTGTCGAGCAGCGAAGACTCCCGCGCCGACGCCGCCGACCGGCTACGTGAATCGGAGCGGCAGATTTCCCGCCTGCAACGCAAGCTGCACGAACTGGGCGGGCAACGCGAGCAATTGCAGAGCCGGCTGGAAAACCTGGAAACCCAGTCACGCGAACTGGGCGGCACGCTGACCCTGCAGCAACAGCAGCTGGAAAACCTGCTCTATCGCCAGTACCTGAAAGGCTCGCCCGATTCGCTACAGTTGCTGCTCAACGGCGACAACCCGAGCCAGCTGGCGCGCGATCTTTATTATCTGTCCGCCATCGCCGGTGCCAAGGCTGAACTGATGAGCGAAATCCAGGCCACCATCCGGCAGAAGAAGGCGCTCGCCGAGGACACCCGCGAACGCACCGCCGAACTGGCTGAAGTCGAAAACGAACAGCGTCGGCACCACACCGAACTCGAGCAGCAACGTCGCGAACGCCAGGCACTGCACGCCGAACTGTCGAGCAAGATCCGCGCACAACGGCGGGAGATCGGCTCGCTGCAGCGCGACGAGAAACGGATGACCCGGCTGATCGACCGACTGTCGCGGATACTCGCCCAGCAGGCGGCCCGGGCGGCGGAAGAAGCCCGCCGCAAACCGCCGCCACCGCCCGCCAATGCCGGTAACAGCCGCGAACCGGCGGCGCCACGCGAAAGCCCGGGCAAGGAAAACCGCTACGACCCGGTACCCAACGATGGCCGCTTCGCCAAACTGCGCGGCAAGCTGCGCCTGCCGGTGCGCGGCGCGGTAATCGGCCGCTTCGGCAAGGCGCGCGAAGGCGGCGGGCAATGGCGCGGCCTGTTCATCCGCAGTGACAGTGGCAGCCCGGTCAAGGCGATCGCCTCCGGCCGAGTGGTGTTTTCGGAGTGGATGCGCGGTTTTGGCAACCTGCTGATCGTCGACCATGGCGACGCCTACCTGTCGATCTACGGCAACAACGACTCGCTGCTCAAGCAGGTCGGCCAGGCCGTCGACGGGGGTGAAACCATCGCCACGGTCGGCAACACCGGGGGCAATCCAGAATCCGGTTTATACTTCGAAATCCGTCATAAAGGTAATCCGATCGACCCCTTGTCCTGGGCCAGCCTGAAATGAGCAAAATCAAGACCTTGAGCCTCGCCGTCGGCGGCTTCGTTGCCGGCGCACTGATCACCCTGCAGTTGCCCGCCTTCGCCGAGAAGGACGCAAAGATCGGACTACCGATCGAGGATCTGCGCACCTTCGCCGAGGTTTACAGCGCGATCAAGCAGGGCTACGTCGAACCGGTCGAAGACAAGAAGATGATCGCCAATGCCATCGCCGGCATGCTCGGCAATCTCGACCCCCACTCCGCCTACCTCGACGCCGATTCGTTCAAGGATCTGCAGGTCGGCACCCAAGGCGAGTTCGGCGGCCTCGGCATCGAAGTCGGCATGGAAGACGGTCTGGTCAAGGTCGTCTCGCCGATCGAGGACACGCCGGCCTACCGTGCCGGGGTCAAGGCCGGCGACCTGATCTTCAAGCTCGACGACACCCCGGTCAAGGGCCTCAGCCTGTCCGACGCGGTCAAGAAGATGCGCGGCAAGCCGAAGACCTCGATCCGCCTCGGCATCCTGCGCAAGGGCGAGGCCAAGCCGCTGGAAATCACGCTGGTCCGCGAAGTGATCAAGGTGCAGAGCGTCAAGTCCAAGCTCATCGAACCGGGCTACGCCTGGGTCCGCATCACCCAGTTCCAGGAAACCACGGTCGCCGACCTCGCCAAGCACCTCGGCAAGCTGTACAAGGAAGGCGAACTCAAGGGCCTCGTCCTCGACCTGCGCAACGATCCGGGCGGCCTGCTCAACGGCGCCATCGGCGTCTCCGCCGCCTTCCTGCCGCCGGAAGTCAAGGTCGTATCGACCGACGGCCGCACCGAGGACGCCAAGCAGGAATTCCTCGCCCGGCCGCGCGACTACCTGCGCGGCACCGGTGAAGACCCGCTGCGCAGCCTGCCGGTGGCGGTCAAGAAGGTGCCGATGGTGGTGCTGGTCAACGGCGGTTCGGCCTCGGCGTCGGAAATCGTCGCCGGCGCCCTGCAGGACCATAAGCGCGCCGCCATCGTCGGCACCCAGTCCTTCGGCAAGGGCTCGGTGCAGTCGGTGCTGCCGCTCCCCGGCAACACGGCGATCAAGCTGACCACGGCTCGCTACTTCACGCCCAGCGGGCGCTCGATCCAGGCCAAGGGCATCACCCCCGACATCGTTGTCGACGAGACCCCGAACGGCAACGGTCCGGCCCGCCTGCGCGAAGCCGACCTCGAACGCCATCTCGAAGACAAGCAGGATGCGGCGAAGAAGGAAGACGCCAAACCCCAGCCGAGCAAGCCCGCCGCCAAGGAAGAACACGACGACGAAGCGATGCCGGCCCGTCTTGAATATGCCAGCAAGAGCGACTACCAGTTCCAGCAGGCGCTGAATATCCTGAAGGGCGTACAGTTCATGCAGGGTAAGCAGTAAGCCGATCACCGCGCGGGAGGGATGATGAGCAGCACGGACCTCAGGAAGAAACGGGAAATCCTGTTCGCCAAGTTTCCGCCAGGACAGGTACCGGAAGCCGCCGACGACCTCAAGAAGGTGGAAGAGGTCGATGTCGAGCCCCGCTATGAAAAGCGGGCGCTCGGCGTTGCTTACGACCTGCAGCAGCACACCCTGGCCGAACTCGAGGACCGCCTGGTCGACCACGGCTACCACCTCGACAGCACGCTGATGAGCAAGCTGACGCGAGCGCTGATCCACTACGTCGAGGAAACCCAGTTGCACAACATGGCCTCCCCCGAGAAGCGGCTCAAGCCCTCGCCCGAGGAAGCCTACGTCAAGGCCTGGGAACACCGGCCGCACGGTGACCACGACGACACCCCGCCGGAGTGGCGCGAGTACAAGTGACCGACGAGCAGCTTCTCCGCTACAGCCGGCACATCCTCCTTGACGCGCTCGGTATCGAAGGCCAGCAACGCATCCTCGACAGCCACGCGCTGATCGTCGGCGCCGGCGGTCTCGGCTCGCCGGCGGCGCTCTATCTCGCCTCGGCAGGCATCGGCCGGATCACCCTGGTGGACGACGACGTCGTCGACCTGACCAACCTGCAGCGACAGATACTCCACACCGAAGCGCGCGTCGGCATGGCCAAGGCCGAATCCGGCCGTCTGGCGCTAGCCGCACTGAATCCCGCGGTCGAAGTGGTGCCGCTGCAAAGCCGGCTGGCCGGCGCCGAGCTCGACGCCCGGGTCGCCGCCGCCGACATCGTCCTCGACTGCAGCGACAACTTCGCCACCCGCCACGCCATCAACCGCGCCTGCGTGCAGCACCGCAAACCGCTGGTCTCGGGCGCCGCCATCCGCTTCGACGGCCAGGTCAGCGTCTACGATCTCGCCCGCGACGACGCGCCGTGCTACCACTGCCTGTTCCCGGAAGCCGAGGACGTCGAGGAAGTGCGCTGCGCGGTGATGGGAGTGTTCGCGCCGCTGACCGGCATCGTCGGTACCATGCAGGCGGCGGAAGCATTGAAGCTGGTTGCCGGCATCGGCGAATCGCTCAATGGTCGGCTGCTGCTGCTCGACGCCCTGAACATGGAGTGGCGCACGGTGAAGTTCCGCCGCGACCCCGACTGCGCCGTGTGCGGCGTCCGAACCGTTTAACGACCGTTTAACGACCGTTTAGCGTCCGGGCAAGCAGGCGGATATCCGGCCCGACCTGGCGCAGATCGACAATCTGCAGCGAGCGCTTGTCGGCCAGCGCGCTCAGCGCCGGCAGACTGAACAGCCCGGCAGCATCGTCGCCGATCAGGCAGGGCGCCAGATAGAACAGGAATTCGTCGACCAGGCCTTCGCGCAATAGCGAGCCGTTCAACTTGTGGCCGGCCTCGACGTGCAACTCGTTGATGCCGCGCCGCCCCAGTTCCTGCAACAGGGCGGCAAGATCGACCTTGCCCTGGGCGTTGGCCAGCAAAACAATCTCGGCCCCGGCAGCGCGCAAGGCGGCGGCGCGTTCCGGCGCCTCGACCGCGGCGGCGACCAGCACCCCGCCCCCGGCCAGGATCTTCGCCGTCGGCGGCGTCTCCAGGCGGCTGTCGACGATCACCCGCAGCGGCTGGCGCGGGGTGGCGACGTCGCGCACGGTCAGGCTCGGATCGTCGTCGCGCACCGTGCCGATGCCGGTCAAGATGGCGCAGGCGCGGGCCCGCCAGCGGTGGCCGTCGCGGCGGGCGTCGGGGCCGGTGATCCACTGGCTGCTGCCGTTGTTCAAGGCCGTCTTGCCATCCAGGCTGGCCGCCACCTTCAGGCGCAGCCAGGGACGACCGCGGGTCATGCGCGAGACGAAACCGAGGTTCAGTTCGCGCGCCTCGTTCTCCAGCAGGCCGCTCGCCGTTTCGATACCGGCCGCCCGCAGCAAGGCGAGGCCACGGCCGGCAACCAGCGGATTGGGGTCTTCCATGGCCGCGACGACGCGGCTGACGCCGGCAGCAATCAGCGCTTCAGCGCAGGGCGGCGTGCGCCCGTGGTGGCTGCAGGGTTCGAGCGTGACGTAGGCGGTGGCACCGCGCGCCCGCTCGCCGGCGGTGCGCAGGGCATGGACTTCGGCATGCGGCTCGCCGGCCTTTTCGTGCCAGCCGTCGCCGACGATCTGGCCGTCACGGACCAGCACGCAGCCAACGCGCGGATTGGGCGAGGTCGTCCATAGGCCGCGCTCGGCCAGTTGCAGCGCCCGCGCCATCATGCTGCTGTCGGCGGCGGAAAAACTCATTTCTTGCGTGACGACGGCGAGACTTCCTTGATCGCCTTGGAGAAGGCGTCGACGTCCTCGAAATTGCGATAGACGGAGGCGAAACGGATGTAGGCGACCTTGTCGAGCTTCTTCAGCTCGCGCATCACCAGTTCGCCCAGTTGCTGCGTGCTGACCTCGCGCTCGCCGGCGGTCAGGAGCTTTTCCTCGATGTCGGCGATCGCCGCATCGACCGATTCGATCGAGACCGGCCGCTTGCGCAGCGCCAGCTCGAGGCTGGCGCGCAGCTTGGCACGGCTGAAGTCGGCGCGCAGGCCGTTCTTCTTGACCACCTGCGGCAACTGGATCTCGGCCCGTTCGTAGGTGGTGAAACGCTTGTCGCAGGCAGCGCACTTCCTGCGGCGACGGACGATGTCGCCCTCTTCGGAAACCCGGGTGTCGACCACCCCGGTTTCGTCATTGCCGCAGAAAGGGCACTTCATGCTTGCTTAGGCGCCGTAGACCGGGAAGCGCTTGCACAAGGCCGCCACCTTCTCGCGGACGGTAGCGGCGACGGCTTCGTCGTTCGGCGCGTCGAGCACGTCGGCGATCAGGTGAGCGACCTGCTCGGCTTCGATCTCGGTGAAACCGCGCGTCGTCATCGCCGGCGAACCAATGCGGATGCCGGAGGTGACCATCGGCTTCTGCGGGTCGTTGGGGATGCCGTTCTTGTTGACGGTGATGTGGGCATTGCCCAGCGCCGCCTCGGCTTCCTTGCCGGTGATGTTCTTGGAACGCAGATCGACCAGGAAGACGTGGCTCTCGGTACGGCCGGAAACGATGCGCAGGCCGCGCTCTTCGCCGAGCACACGGGCCATGACACGGGCGTTGTTGATCACCTGTTCCTGGTAATTGCGGAACTCAGGCGAAGCGGCTTCCTTGAAGGCGACGGCCTTGGCGGCGATCACGTGCATCAGCGGACCGCCCTGCAGGCCGGGGAAGATGGCGGAGTTGATCGCCTTTTCATGCTCGGCCTTCATCAGCACGACGCCACCGCGCGGACCGCGCAGGGTCTTGTGCGTGGTCGTGGTGACGACATCGGCGAACGGCACCGGGTTCGGGTAGAAACCGGCGGCGATCAAGCCGGCGTAATGCGCCATGTCGACCCAGAAAATGGCGCCGACTTCCTTGGCGATCTTGGCGAAGCGCTCGAAATCGATGCGCAACGCGTAGGCCGAGGCACCGGCGACGATCAGGCGCGGCTTGTGTTCGCGGGCCAGCGCTTCCATCCTGTCGTAGTCGATCTCTTCCTTTTCGTTGAGGCCGTAGGAGACGACGTTGAACCACTTGCCGGACATGTTCAGCGGCATGCCGTGGGTGAGGTGACCGCCTTCGGCCAGGCTCATGCCCATGATCGTGTCGCCCGGCTTGCAGAAGGCCATCAGCACAGCCTGGTTGGCCTGCGAACCGGAGTTCGGCTGGACGTTGGCGGCATCGGCGCCGAACAGCGCCTTGATGCGGTCGATGGCGATCTGCTCGGCAACGTCGACGTGTTCGCAACCACCGTAGTAGCGCTTGCCCGGGTAGCCTTCGGCGTACTTGTTGGTCAGTTGCGAGCCCTGGGCTTCCATGACCGCCTTGCTGACGTAGTTCTCGGATGCGATCAGTTCGATGTGATCTTCCTGACGCTGGTTCTCGGCCGTGATGGCCTGCCACAGTTCAGGGTCAACTTTCGCCAGGGTGTCTTTCGCGGAAAACATGGGGATGCCTCAAGCCGTTGAAAAGGCCGCGATTTTATCACGAAGGCAGTTCGTCCAACGCGTCGCCCGCCAGATGCCCGGTTTCGCCCCAGCTTTCCAGCGTCCACCGGCCATCGAGCGTGGCGATCCAGTTGATGCCGGCGTTCGGGATCAGGAAGTCGCGCGCCATCTCGAGCGGATTGCCGCGCACGAAGCGGTTGATCACATCAAGCACGCCGCCATGGACGACGACGACGACATTCTGGCCGGGATGCAGGGCAGCGATTTCGCGCAGCTTGCCGGTAACGCGGGCGTACATGACTTTCAGGCTCTCGCCGTTCTCGAAGGCGTAATCGGCGTTGCGCCCCTCGAAGGCGGCATAGCCCTCGGGAAAGCGCGTTGCTGCCTCCGCGTAGGTCAGGCCTTCGAAGACGCCGTAGCGGCGTTCCCGCAACTCGGGCGTCGCCACCGGCAGCAACTGCAGCGCGGCGCCGATCGCCAGCGCCGTATCCCAGGCCCTGCGCAGGTCGCTGGCGTAAAGCGCGCTGATTCCAGCGGTCTTCAGCCAGCGCCCGGCGGCATGCGCCTGACGCTGGCCGGTCGCATTGAGGCCGATATCGATCTGCCCCTGGATGCGCCGTTCGGCATTCCACTCGGTCTCGCCGTGGCGGACCACGCAAAGCCGCGTCGGGCGCGGCGATTCTTCAACAAAACGCATCTCAGGCCTGCGACTGGAGGAAATCGTCCATACGGTTCTCGGCAACGCTGAACCAGGCGTTCTCGCTACGCCGGTACTTGTCGTAGGCCTTGAGAATCTTCTTGAATGCCGGGTTCTTCTTCGCCTCGTCGGCGTAAAGCTGCTGCGCCGCCTTGTACGCCGCCTCGAGAATCGGCCGCGAGAACTCCTGCAGCTTGACGCCGCTCTGCAGCAGCTTCTTCAGCGCGATCGGGTTCTGGTGGTCGTAGCGCGCCATCATCGTCACGTTGGCTTCGAAAGCCGCCGCCCGGAACGCCTCCTGGTATTCGCGCGGCAGCTTCTCCCATTCGTTGCGATTGACGAAGAAATGGATCATCGGCCCCGGCTCCCACCAGCCCGGGTAGTAGTAGTTCTTCGCCACCTTGTAGAAACCCAGGCGCTCGTCGTCGTAGGGACCGACCCATTCGGCGGCGTCGATGGTGCCGCGCTCGAGTGCCGGGTAGATGTCGCCGCCGGCGATCTGCTGCGGGACGACGCCGAGTTCGGAAAAGACCGCGCCGCCGAGGCCGGCGATGCGCATCTTGATCCCCTTGAGGTCGTCGACCGCGCTCACCTTCTTCCGCCACCAGCCGCCCATCTGCGTCCCGGTGTTGCCACCGGCGAAGGAGAGGACGTTGAAATTGCCGTAGAAATCGTCGAGCAGTTCCTGGCCGCCACCGTAATAGACCCAGGCGTTCATCTGCCGCGCGTTCATGCCAAAGGGCATCGAGGTGCCGAAACCGAAGCTCTTGTCCTTGCCGACGTAATAGTAGGAACAGGTATGCGCCATCTCGACCGTGCCCTGCTCGACCGCATCGAGCGCCTGCAGGCCGGGAACGATCTCGCCACCCTGGAAGACGCGGATGTCGAAACGGCCGCCGGTCATCGCCCGCAGCCGGTCGGCGAGAACCTCGGCGCCACCGAAAATGGTGTCCAGACTGCGCGGAAAACTCGAGGTCAGGCGCCAGCGCACCGCCGGGTAGGCACTCTGCACGGCGGCTGCCTCGACCGGCTTCGGCGCCGCCTCGCTGGGCGGGGCCACCGACTTCTTCGGCGGCGCCGGCTCAACGACCGGCGGCGGCGTTTCATCCTTGCCGCAAGCGGCAAGCGAAGCCGCTGCGCCAGCCGCCGCCATGGCCAGAAAATCTCTACGTTGCATGCCTGTCTCCTCCCGCTCGGGCGGGATTTTGCTGTATCCAATGGCATGCATTCTTCCGTAAAGCGCGCGACTTGGCGAGCAAAAACCGAAATTCGCCCCCCGCCGCCAACCGTCGTCGTAAACTCGGGGAGCGCCGCCGTTCCGGAAAACTCAACGTGTCCCAACTGCCCGATCGCCTGCACAAGCTTCTTGCCGCCGCCGGCTCGCCCGCCGAGCTGAGCCGCCTCGCCCTCGCCGCCCGGGCGCAGTTGTCGAACACTTCCACGCCGGCCGAAACCGGCAGCGCAAACCTGTTCTCCGACCTTGCCGATGCCCTGACCCGTCGCCTGCTTGCCCTGGCCGAACGCGACCAGGGCCCGCCCCCCGTCGCCTACGCCTGGATCGCCCACGGCTCGCAGGGCCGCCGCGAGATGACCCGCCGCTCGGACCAGGACAATGCGCTGATCCTCGCCGACGATTTCGCGCCGGCGGCGCACGCCGCTTACTTCGCGGTGCTTGCCGACACCGTCTGCGATGGCCTCGCCGCCTGCGGCTTTGTGCACTGCCCTGGCGGGATGATGGCGAGCCGTCCGGACTGGCGCGCCAGCCTGAGCGACTGGCAACATCTGTTCAGCGGCTGGCTGCAGGCTTGCGACATCCACCAGGCCCGCCTGGCGAGCAACCTCTTCGACCTGCGCTGGATTGCCGGCGCGAACGCACTGGTTGCCCCACTCCGCGCACTGATCATCGACCGCTGCCCGGGCGCCGATGCCCTGCTCGGCCGCTGGATCGCCAACGCCGCCGCCGCCCCGCCGGCCCTCGGCCTGTTCCAGCGCCTGCGCCGGGACGCCGATGGCCGCTTCGACCTCAAACGCAACGCGCTCATCCCCATCGTCGAACTCGCCCGCATCCACGCCCTGGCCGCCGGCATCGACGCCGTCGGCACCGACGCCCGCCTGGCGGCGGCCGCCGGCAAGCGCTGGCTGAGCCGGCGCGGTGCCGACGAACTGCGCCACGACTGGCGCCTGCTGCGCGAACTCCAGCAACGCCAGCTCGCCATCGCCGACGCAACGGACGGCGACCCGCGGATCGATCCCGACACGCTAGGCCGCGAGGAAAAACAACAGCTAAGCAGCGCGCTGGCCCGCATCGAACAGCAGCGCGCGGCGCTACGCCTGATCTATCCGGATGTCCCGCTGCGCTGAAACACTTGGCAGCCCAGCCGACCGGCCAGTTCTTCCGGTTTTGGCGACGCCGTCGCGGCCGATTTTTCGCTCCCGTCGCCAGACTGGCGAAGGCCATATCCGCTGCCAGTTTTGACAGGCCACGTGCCAACGATGTCGCAGCAATGCAAGGAGCGAACCCGACTTCCCGTTTCCCGTCGGCATTTCACAGCATTTGACCGGGGTTAGGCGCGGATTAGCGCCCGGCACGCATGTTGCTGAGCCAAGCCCCAAGCCACGCACTCGAGGAAGGCGCCGAGTGCGACCTGGCGCAACAATTGAGAAAGCGACATGGAAACCCTCGATCCCAGCACCGCAACCCCCTATCAACGCATCGGCGGCGCCGACGCCATCCGCAAGCTCGTTGATCGCTTCTACCAGATCATGGACGAACTGCCGGAAGCCTACAGCGCGCGCAAGATTCACCCGCAGGACCTCAGCGAATCCGGCAACAAGTTTGTCGACTACCTCTCCGGCTGGCTCGGCGGTCCGCAGCTCTACGTCGAAAAATACGGCCCGCCCATGCTGCGTCGCCGCCACATGCCCTACGCGATCGGTCCGGAAGAACGCGACCAATGGCTGATGTGCATGCAACTTGCACTGGAAGAAACCGTCTCCGACGTCCGCCTGCGCAGCGCCTTGTACGAGCAATTCGTCCACATCGGCGAATTCATGCGCAACCGGGGCGAAAACCTTGCCTCCTGCGGCTGCGGGCACTGAGCAAGCGAGGCATGCCGGCCGCGAGAAGCCGGGAAAAGGGCTGAAACCGTAAGGAAATCCGCGTTGCGGCGTATGCCCTACTCGCCGGCGATCGTCATCCGGTCGATCAGGATCGAGCCGCTCTGCTTGCTGCCGCGCGCCAGAACGTCGTTGCCGACGGCGACGATGCCGGCGAACATGTCGCGCAGGTTGCCGGCGATGGTGATTTCCTCGACCGGATAGGCGATCTTGCCGTCCTCGACCCAAAAACCGGCAGCGCCGCGCGAGTAGTCGCCGGTGACGTAGTTGATGCCGTGGCCGAGCACTTCGGTCAGCAGCAGGCCGTGCCCCATCTTCTGCAGCAGGCCGGCGCGGTCGAGGCTGCCGGATTCGATGATCAGGTTGTGGCTGCCGCCGGCGTTGGCTGTGGTCTGCAGGCCGAGCTTGCGCGCCGTGTAGGCGGAGAGGAAATAGCGTTGCAGGATGCCGGCGCTGACCACGTCGCTGTCGCGCGTCGCCACGCCGTCGCTGTCGAAGCTGGCGCTGGCCAGCCCGCAGGGCAGGTGCGGCCGCTCGACGATATTGACGAAGTCGGGCATCAGCCGCTTGCCGAGGTGGTCGAGCAGGAAGGAGGCCTTGCGGTAGAGGGCGCCGCCGCTGGCCGCATGCACCAGGCTGCCGAGCAGACCGGCGGCGAGCGGCGCTTCGAATAGCACCGGGTAGTCGCCGGTCTTCAGCTTGCGCCCGCCGAGCCGCGCCACCGCCCGCTCGGCGGCGATGCGACCGACGCTTTCCGGGCTTTCCAGGCGTTGGCCGTCGCGGTGCGTCGTATACCAGTCGTCACGCTGCATCTGCTCGCGCTCGCCGGCGATCACCGAAGCGGAGATGTAGTGGCGCGAGGTCGGGTAGCCGCCCATGAAGCCGTGGCTGTTGGCGGAAACGAAGTGCGCCTGCTGCGTCGACACCGTCGCCCCTTCCGAGTTGTCGATCAGCGGGCTGGCGTCGAAGGCCGCCTGCTCGCAACGGCGGGCGACCTCGATCGCCTCCTCGACGCTCAGGCGCCACGGGTGGTAGAGATCGAGATCCGGGCAATCGCGGGCCATCAGCGCGGCGTCGGCAAGGCCGGCGCAATCGTCTTCGGCGGTGAAGCGGGCAATGTTGAGCGCCGCCTCGACGGTATCGCGCAGGGCCTGTGCGGAAAAGTCGGAAGTGCTCGCGTAGCCCTTGCGCTGCCCGGCATAGACGGTGACGCCGATGCCCTTGTCACGGTTGAACTCGATGGTCTCGACCTCGTCGCAGCGCACCGTCACCGACTGCCCGAAACCCTCCGAGACATCGACTTCGCAGGCGCTGGCACCGTGCGCGCGGGCATGCCTGAGGACATCCTCGGCGAGTTGCTGGAGGTCGGCGAAGGCGTGGGAAAAAGCGGCGGTCTCGGACATGTGGACGGCGTCCTGGCGGGGAAAAGTCGCTATCATAGCAGCCCGCCGTTGCCGTTCCGGATGCTGCCATGCAAGACGATACCTACCCCGAAGACCTCGTTCGCCCCTCGAAGACCAAGCAGAAGGAGGCGATGCACGCGCTGCGCGACCTCGGCGCCGAGCTGGTCGAACTCTCGGTCGGCCAGTTGAAGCGCATCGATTTGCCGGAAACCCTGCTGGCAGCGGTGCGCGACTGCCAGAAGATCACCGCCCACGGCGCCCGCCGCCGCCAGATGCAGTACATCGGCAAAATCATGCGCGGCGTGGACGAGGAACCGATCCGCGCCGGCCTGGCGCTGCTGCGCGGCGAATCGGCGGCGGAAACGGCGCGCCTGCACCGCCTGGAACGCTTCCGCACGCGCCTGCTGGAAGAGGAATCGACGCTGACCGAGATCGCCAACCAGTGGCCCGGCGCCGACCTCCAGCAATTGCGCCAGCTGCGCCGCAATGCGCTGAAGGAACAGGAAGCCGGCAAGCCGCCGAAGAGCTACCGTGCCATCTTCCAGTTCCTCAAGGACCTCGACGCCACCCCGGCCGGCAGCGCGGAGACCGAGCATGACGACGCCTGACACCCTGGTGGTCGGCCTGGTCTCGATCAGCGACCGTGCCTCGACCGGCATCTACGAAGACAAGGGCATCCCGGCGCTGCAGGAATGGCTGGGCAGCGCGCTGACCACGCCGTGGCGCGCCGAAACCCGGCTGATCGCCGACGACCGGCCGGGAATCGAGGCGACGCTGATCGAGCTGGTCGATGATTGCGGCTGCCACCTGGTACTGACCACCGGCGGCACCGGCCCGGCGCCGCGCGACGTCACGCCGGAAGCGACGCTCGCCGTCGCCGACAAGGAAATGCCCGGCTTCGGCGAGGAAATGCGGCGCATCAGCCTGAACTTCGTGCCGACCGCGATCCTGTCGCGGCAGGTGGCGGTGATCCGCAAGCAGGCGCTGATCGTCAATCTGCCCGGGCAACCGAAATCGATCCGCGAAACGCTCGAAGGCGTCCGCGCCGCCGACGGCAGCGTCCGCCACGTCGGCATCTTCGCCGCCATTCCCTACTGCATCGACCTGATCGGCGGCCCCTACGCCGAAACCGACCCGCAGGTGATCCAGGCTTTCCGCCCGAAATCGGCGCTCCGCCCGCGCTGACCCTCAGCCGGGCAGGACGCGGTAGCGCGCCAGTTCGTAATCGTTGGTCTGCTCGATGACGAGCAGCGGTTCGAGCAGGCCGGGCTTACCGTCGCGGACGAATTCAAGGGCTTCGCGCGGATCGAAGGTGTAGGGCGGCAGCACGACGCGCAGCTCGCCCGGCGCATTCCCCTCCTCCAGCAGCAAGGCTGGAATGCCGCCGACCGCGGCATAACTGGACGCCATCTTCGGCTTCAGTTCGACCGCAACCACCGACCGCGCCAGGGTCTCGATGCCGACCCGCGCCTCGTCCTCGCTCTCCCGGTGATAGCGGCGGACGCAACCGAGCACCCAGTTCTCGCCGCCCTCCGGCTGCAGGGCGAGCAGCGCGCCGACCTTCAGCCACTCCCCGGGAATGCTGTTGACGTAGGCGCCGAAACCGCCGCGGCTGACGTTCTCGACCACCCAGCTTTCAATCTGCAGACCGGCCGGGCGGCCACCGAACTCGCCGGAAAAGACGACGTAGGCATTGACCAGCCCGCTCATCACCGATAGTCGGTGCTTGACCCGATGCCGGTCGTGCCGGCGCTGCGGCGGAATCGGCGCCAGATAGGCGCAGAGATGGCGCAACACCGGGATCAGGGTTTTCGCCGGATATTGACCACCGAGCATGATGTCGGCCGGGACATCGCTGCCGCGCTCGAGTAACTGCAACAGTTCGGCCATTTCGCGGTGCGCCCGACCGGGGCGGAAGAAGCGCAGGGTCGGCGTCGCCTCCGCCGGCATCCGCGCCAGGCGTAGCGGCGGCTGGGCGAGCGCCAGATCGACCCAATAGACGCAATCGTGCTCGCCGTGCTGCGGAAAATCGAAAGCCATCAGGTAATGCGCGATGAAACGTTCGGCCAGCTCGATTTCCAGCGGCAACAGGCTGTCCATCGAGGCGGCATGGAAGACCATCGCCTTGCGATACTCGGCGAGCGGCGAGGTGCTGCCGATCAGACCGCCGAGATTGCTCAGGCGGGTCGCCACGCCACACTCCTCCGCCCGCTGCATGGCCGCCCCCAGGCGCGCCCAGAGCGTCGGCGGCGTCGGCCCGTAGTGGAACTGCTCCCATTTGAGCTGGGCGCGCAACGCGGCGATCAGGCGGGCGCACAAGCCGGGCAGGTGGAGACGTAGCGCCTCCGGTGTCGGCCCGGCGGCGATCAGGCCGAGCAGCGCCTTTTCATAGACCTCCGCCAGTTGCCGCCAGAAACCGGCATTGATCGCCCACAACCGACGCTCTTCAGCCTTCGACAAGCGGATGGTATGCAGGTACTCGCGCGACAGGCGCCGCAGATGCGGGGTCGCCGCATCCTCGAGCTGGCTGGCGGCGACGAACAGCCGATCAGCGGGAAAGCCCTCGGCGACCGCCAGCGATTCCAGCCAGCCGCCGATTTCATCGAGCGACTTGAAAGCATTGTCGCGCGGCAGTTCGCTGACGATCTGCTGCAGTTCGCGCGGGTTGGCCAACGGATGACCGTTCTTGCGGTCGAACAGCCCCCCCAGATTTCCCATCTTGTTCAGCACTTCGCCCTCCTCGCGTCAACACGCCGCCTGTGGACGACGACATGCCCGCATTCTAATCCGTCGCCATGGGCTACGGAAACACGATGAACACGGTAGAATCGGGACGTTCATTCCCGCACAAGACACGACCCCGATGCAGCAATACCTCAACCTGATGCGCCAGGTGCTGGAACACGGCCAGGACAAGAGCGACCGCACCGGCACCGGCACCCGCTCGGTGTTCGGCTGGCAGATGCGTTTCGACCTGGCAGCCGGCTTCCCCGCCCTGACCACGAAGAAGCTGCATTTGAAGTCGATCATCCATGAGCTGTTGTGGTTCCTGCAGGGCGACACCAACATCGCCTATCTCAAGGAAAACGGCGTCCGTATCTGGGACGAATGGGCCGACGAGAACGGCGACCTCGGCCCGGTCTATGGCAAGCAATGGCGGCGCTGGGAAACCCCGGACGGCCGCCTGGTCGACCAGATCGCGCAACTGGTGCACAGCCTCAAGCACAACCCGGATTCGCGCCGCCATATCGTTTCCGCCTGGAACCCCGGCGATGTCGACAGCATGGCGCTGCCACCCTGCCACTGCCTGTTCCAGTTCTACGTTGCCGACGGCAAGCTGTCCTGCCAGCTCTACCAGCGCAGCGCCGACATCTTCCTCGGCGTGCCCTTCAACATCGCCTCCTACGCGCTGCTGACGATGATGCTGGCGCAGGTCTGCGGCTATCGCCCGGGCGATTTCGTCCATACCTTCGGCGACGCCCACCTCTACGCCAACCATTTCGAGCAGGCCCGCCTGCAGTTGGCGCGCCAGCCCCGCGCCTTGCCGACAATGTGGATCAATCCCGAGGTGCGGGACATCTTCGCCTTCCGCTTCGAGGATTTCCGCCTCGAAGGCTACGACCCGCACCCGCACATCGCGGCGCCGGTCGCCGTCTGAGCATGAGCCGACTGACCGCGACTCCGGCCTGGCAGGCCCTGGCGCGACACGCCGGGGAAATGCGCCAGCATCATCTGCGCGACCTGTTTGCCGCCGACCAGCAGCGCTTCGCCGAGCTTTCGCTGCAGCACAACGGGCTGCTGCTCGATTTTTCCAAACAGCGCCTGAGCACCGCCACACTGGCCTTGCTGCGCGAACTCGCCGAACAGACGAACTGGCGACAGTGGCGGGAACGGATGCGCAACGGCGAGGCGATCAACCATACCGAGCAGCGCGCCGTCGGCCATCACTGGCTGCGTGCAGGCGTCAACGCACCGGAAGATGTACGCGCCTCCCTCAGCCGTCTGGCGGCTTTCTGTGAGAGCGTCCACAGTGGTGAATGGCGGGGTTACACCGGCGAGCGGATCAGCGACGTCGTTCATCTCGGCATTGGTGGTTCCGACCTCGGACCACGCATGGCCGTCCAGGCGCTGGCGGCCAGCCAGCACCCCGACCTGCGCGTCCATTTCGTCGCCAACCTCGATGGCGCCGACCTGGCCAGCCAGCTCTCCCGACTCGATCCGCGCCGCACCCTGTTCATCGTCGCCAGCAAGACCTTCACCACGCTGGAGACCACGGTCAATGCCAGCACCGCCCGCGCCTGGCTGCTGCACGCGGCCGGGAACGAAGCAGCGGTTGCCCGCCATTTCGTCGCCGCTTCCAGCAATCAGGCGGCGGCGGCCGCCTTCGGCATTGCCCCGGAAAACGTCTTCCCGTTCGCCGAATGGGTCGGCGGTCGCTTCTCTTTGTGGTCGTCGATCGGCCTGCCGGTTGCATTGGCCATCGGCTTCCGTAATTTCGAGCAATTGCTGGCCGGCGCCCACGACCTCGACGAGCACTTCTTTACCGCCCCCGCCGCCAGCAACCTGCCGCTGACCCTGGCCCTGATCGGCATCTGGAACCGCAACTTCCTCGGCGCCCACAGTCACGCCATCTTTCCCTACAGCCACTCGCTGCGCCTCTTGCCGAGCCATCTTCAGCAGTTGGAAATGGAAAGCAACGGCAAGCGCGTCGACCGCGACCGCTTCGCCGTCGATTACCAGACCAACCCGATCGTCTGGGGCGTCGCCGGCACCAACGGCCAGCACTCCTTTTTCCAGTTGCTGCACCAGGGTAGCGAACTGGTGGCCAGCGACTTCATTGCCGTGGCCCGCCCGGATTTCCCCCTGCCCGGCCACCATAGCGGCCTGCTCGCCAGTTGCCTGGCCCAGGCGGCGGCGCTGGCTTTCGGCCAGACCGCGGAGGAAGCACGCGCTGCCGGCATCGATGAGTCTCTGGTCGCCTATCGCAGTTTCCCCGGCAACCAGCCATCGAGCACCCTGATCCTGCCGGCGCTGACGCCGTTCAGTCTGGGCCAGCTAATCGCCCTGTATGAACACAAGGTCTTCTGCCAGGGCGTGTTGTGGCACCTCAATTCCTTTGACCAGTGGGGCGTCGAACTCGGCAAACAACTGGCCGGCCGCCTCCTGCCGGTGATTCGCGGCGAAGGCGTCGCACCTGAACTCGATGCCTCGACCCGCGGCCTGATCGACTACCTCCGCAAAGTGCGCTACTGACATGCCCGAAATCATCCTGATCGTCGCCGTCGCTCGCAACCGCGTGATCGGCAAGGACAACCGGCTGCTCTGGAACATTCCCGAGGACATGGCGCATTTCAAGCGCCTGACCGCCGGCCACGCGGTGCTGATGGGACGCAAGACCTGGGAGTCGCTGCCCGAGCGCTTCCGGCCGCTGCCCGGCCGACGCAACATCGTGATCAGCCGACAACGGGATTACAACGCGCCAGGCGCCGAACTGGCCCACGCGCTGACCGACGGCATCGCCCTGGCGGCGGACGCGGAGAAGCTGTTCGTCATCGGCGGCGCCGAGATCTACGAACAGGCGATGGTGCTCGCCGACCGCCTGGAAATCACCGAAGTCGAGCTGGCGCCGGAGGGCGACGCCTGGTTCCCGGAAATCTCCGCTGCCGACTGGCAGGAAAGCGCACGCAGCGCCGGTCCCGGCTGCGCCTTCGTCAGCTACCGGCGGCGCTGAGGCCGCCGACAAGCGGGGTCAGCGCACGCAATCGACGTAGTACTCGCCGTCCTCGCGCTTGACCAGGCCGTGGATGTCGGTCTCGAAGCCGGGGAAGCGGGCGTTGAAGTCGCGCGCGAACTTCAGGTAACGGACGATGGTGGCGTTGAAGCGCTCACCCGGAATCAGTAGCGGGATGCCCGGCGGGTAGGGCGTCAGCAGCACCGAGGTGATGCGGTCTTCGAGTTCGTCGAGGCGGACACGCTCGATCTCGCGGTGCGCCATGCGCGCCCAGGCGTCGGCCGGACGCATCGCCGGCACCATGTCCGAGAGGTACATCTCGGTGGTCAGGCGAGCGACGTCGTTTTCCTTGTACACCGCGTGGATCTGCTTGCACAGGTCCTTGAGGCCCATGCGCTCGTAGCGCGGGTGCTTCTGCACGAACTCGGGCAGCACCTTCCACAGCGGCTGGTTCTTGTCGTAATCGTCCTTGAACTGCTGCAGCGCGGTAACCAGCGTGTTCCAGCGGCCCTTGGTGATGCCGATGGTGAACATGATGAAGAAGCTGTAGAGGCCGCACTTCTCGACGATGACCCCGTGTTCGGCGAGGTACTTGGTGACGATCGCTGCCGGGATGCCGCGCTCGCCGAAGTCGCCATCGACGTCAAGGCCGGGGGTGATGATCGTCGCTTTGATCGGGTCGAGCATGTTGAAGCCTTCGGCGAGTTTGCCAAAGCCGTGCCAGCGGTGGCCGGGCTTCAACATCCAGGCATCGCGCTCCTCGATGCCTTCCTCGGACAGGTCGTCCGGCCCCCAGACCTTGAACCACCAACCGGTGCCCCATTCCTCGTCGACCTTGCGCATGGCGCGGCGGAAGTCGAGCGCCTCGGCGATCGATTCCTCGACCAGGGCGGTGCCGCCCGGCGCTTCCATCATCGCCGCGGCGACGTCGCACGAGGCGATGATCGAGTACTGCGGCGAGGTCGAGGTATGCATCAGGTAGGCCTCGTTGAAGGCATCGCGGTCGAGGTGGCGTTCCTCGCAGTCCTGGACGAGGATCTGCGAGGCTTGCGAAAGGCCGGCGAGCAGCTTGTGCGTCGATTGCGTGGCGAAGATCATCGATTCCTTGCAACGCTGGCGGTCGGCGCCGATGGCGTGATAATCGCCGTAGAAATCATGGAAGGCGGCGTGCGGCAGCCAGGCCTCGTCGAAATGCAGGGTGTCGATCTTGCCGTCGAGCATCTCCTTGATGTCCTCGACGTTGTAGAGCACGCCGTCGTAGGTCGACTGGGTGATCGTCAGCACGCGCGGCTTCGCCGTCTTGTCCTCGATGAAGGGGTTGGCATCAATCTTCTTCTGGATGTTTTCCCAGGCGAATTCGCTCTTCGGGATCGGCCCGATGATGCCGAAGTTGTTGCGCGTCGGCATCAGGAACACCGGGATGGCGCCGGTCATGATGATCGAGTGCAGGATCGACTTGTGGCAGTTGCGGTCGACGACGACGATGTCGCCCGGCGCCACGGTCGAGTTCCAGACGATCTTGTTCGAGGTCGAGGTGCCGTTGGTGACGAAGTAGAGGTGGTCGCAGTTGAAGATGCGCGCGGCGTTGCGCTCGGAGGCGGCAACCGGGCCGGTGTGGTCGAGCAGCTGGCCGAGCTCTTCCACGGCGTTGCACACGTCGGCGCGCAGCATGTTCTCGCCGAAGAACTGGTGGAACATCTGGCCGACCGGGCTCTTCAGGAAGGCGACGCCGCCCGAGTGGCCGGGGCAGTGCCAGGAGTAGGAGCCGTCGGCGGCGTAGTGGGTCAGCGCGCGGAAGAAGGGCGGCGGCAGGCTGTCGAGGTAGGCGTGCGCCTCGCGCTTGATGTTGCGGGCGATGAATTCCGGCGTGTCCTCGTGCATGTGGATGAAGCCGTGCAGTTCGCGCAGGATGTCGTTCGGGATGTGACGGCTGGTGCGCGTCTCGCCGTGCAGGAAGATCGGGATCTCGGCGTTCTTGTGGCGGATTTCGCCGACGAAGGCGCGCAGTTCGGCGAGCGTCTCCTCCGGTTCGAGCGCCAGTTCCTCGTCGTCGATCGACAGGATGAAGGCCGACGCCCGGCTCTGCTGCTGGGCGAACGAGGTCAGGTCGCCATAGCTGGTGACGCCCAGCACTTCCAGCCCCTCGCTCTGCAAGGCGTCGGCCAGGGCGCGGATCCCCAGCCCGGAGGCGTTTTCGGAACGGAAGTCTTCATCGATGATGATGACCGGAAAATGGAAGCGCATGGTGTATCCCCAAAAGCGGCGACCCGCCGCAGCGGGTCGGAGAATAAGCGGTTTACGTTACGGAATGCGGTCAGATCTTGGGCAGGGTGACGCCTTCCTGCCCCTGGTACTTGCCACCGCGATCCTTGTACGAGGTCTCGCAGACTTCGTCGGACTCGAAGAACAGCACCTGGGCGCAGCCTTCGCCGGCGTAGATCTTGGCCGGCAGCGGCGTGGTGTTCGAGAATTCGAGCGTGACATGGCCTTCCCATTCCGGCTCGAAAGGCGTCACGTTGACGATGATGCCGCAGCGCGCATAGGTCGATTTGCCGAGGCAGACGGTGAGCACCGAGCGCGGGATGCGGAAGTATTCCATGGTGCGCGCCAGCGCGAAGGAGTTCGGCGGAATGATGCAGACGTCGGATTCGATCTCGACGAAGGACTTCGGGTCGAAGTTCTTGGGATCGACAACGGTCGAATTGATGTTGGTAAACACCTTGAATTCGCGCGCGCAGCGGATGTCGTAGCCGTAGCTCGAGGTACCGTAGGAGACGATCTTCTGGCCGTTCGCCTCGCGCACCAGTTCCGGCGCGAACGGCTCGATCATGCCGTGTTCCTGCGCCATGCGGCGTATCCACTTGTCCGATTTGATGGCCATACGGGAATCCTGCGGTCAACCAAAAATAAAGGCGGGATTTTACCCGCCTTTATTCGCTGCAATGTGTAAAAAAATCAGGTGTTCTGGACGACGATGTTGGGGAACTTCGAACTCATGTCCTTGGCCTTTTCGGCGACCTTGACCGCCACCCGGCGGGCGATGCGACGATAGATTTCGGCGGCCGGCGAATCCGGCGCGCCAACCACCGTCGGCTTGCCGCCGTCGGCCATCTGGCGGATGCTCATTTCCAGCGGCAGGCTGCCCAGGAACTCGACGTCGTAGTCCTTGCACATCTGCTCGCCGCCGCCTTCACCGAAGATGTGCTCGGCGTGACCGCAGTTCGAACAGACGTGGATGCTCATGTTCTCGACGATGCCGAGGATCGGGATGTTCACCTTCTCGAACATCTTCAGCCCCTTGCGCGCGTCGATCAGGGCGATGTCCTGCGGCGTGGTGACGATCACCGCGCCGGTCACCGGCACTTTCTGCGCCAGCGACAATTGCGTGTCGCCGGTACCCGGCGGCATGTCGACGATCAGGTAATCGACGTCCTGCCAGTGCGTCTCGTTGAGCAACTGGTCGAGTGCCTGCGCCACCATCGGCCCGCGCCAGACCATCGGCGTCTCGACATCGACCATGAAACCGATCGACATCGCCTGCACGCCGTAAGCCTCGAGCGGCTCCATCCGCTTGCCGTCGAGCGATTCCGGCTGGCGACCGGCCAACCCCAGCATCTGCGGCTGCGACGGGCCGTAGATATCGGCGTCGAGCAAGCCGACCCGGGCGCCTTCCTGAGCCAGCGCCAACGCCAGGTTGACCGCCGTCGTACTCTTGCCGACGCCGCCCTTGCCGGAGGCGACGGCGATGATGTTGCGCACCCCCGGCAGCAGCTTGACGCCGAGCTGGACGGCGTGGGCGACGATGTTGCTGGAGACGCGGACAGCAATCCTGCCGGCGCCCGGCAACGCGGCCAGCGCATCGACGATCTGCTGGCGGATGATCTCGTGCTGGCTGTTCGCCGGGTAGCCGAGTTCGATGTCGAAGGCGACCCCGTCGGCATCAAGGCGCAGATTCTTCAGGCACTTGCCGGCAAGATAGCTCTTCCCGGTATTGGGATCGATGGTTTCGGCCAGGACATTTCTGACCTGCTGTTCGGTAAGGCTCATGGACACTCCGCTTGGGCTGGCGTCGGACAATACCCGACTGATTTCGTAGAGTATAGCCCAAAGCCGCGCCGCAAATCAGCCGGAGACGGTATCCAGGCGATAACCCTGGCCGTAGACCGAGGTCAGCATCAGGCCGCTTTCGCCGGACAGGCCGAGCTTCTTGCGCAAGCGGCTGGCGTGGGTATCGACGGTACGCGTATCGACGTCGGTCTCGCGCGCCCAGACGGCGGCCAGCAGTTCCTCACGCGGCAGCACCCGGCCGATGTTCTTCAGGAAGACGGCGGCGAGGTCGAACTCGCGCTGCGTCAGGTCAACTTCCTGGCCCGCCAGACGAACCCGCCGGCCCTCGATATCGACTTCGATGTTGCCGACGCGCAGCAGATCCGGCTGTTTGGCCCGGCGCCGGCGCAGCAGCGCATCGACGCGGGCGAGGAATTCCATGTAGCGGACCGGCTTCGGCACGTAATCGTCGGCGCCCAGGCGCAGGATGTCGGAGGCGTGCTCTTCCTCCGTGCGCGCGGTACAAACGACGATCGGCACATCCCAGCCGTAACGCTCGCGGATCTTGCCGACCAGCACGTCGCCGCCGATATCGGGCAGAACCCAGTCCACGACGTAGAAATCGAAGCTGCGCGTGGCCAGCACGTCGAGAAAGGACTGCCCGTCGGCAAACACCTCGACCTGATAGCCCTCGCTCTTCAACAAAGCCTTCAGCACTTCGGCCTGACTACGGCTGTCCTCGATAACGGCAAAATTCATAATCCCTCCTGGATAGGACGAATTCTGCCCAGCACTGGCCGCCGGATCAACTGATAAATGTATCAATCCACGCTTGCGACATCCAGCTTTCTCCCGCGCCGCAACAAGCCCTCCCTCGGCTTTGGGCCAGAGCGCGGTAGAATCCGGGTTTTGCTCAACTCCGTCGCCCCATGTCGCGCAAGATCCTCGTCACCTCCGCCCTGCCCTACGCCAACGGCGCCATCCACCTCGGCCACCTCGTCGAATACATCCAGACCGACATCTGGGTGCGCTTCCAGAAGATGTCCGGCAACGAATGCTGGTACGTCTGCGCCGACGACACGCACGGCACGCCGATCATGTTGCGCGCCGAAAAAGAGGGGATCACGCCGGAACAACTGATCGCCCGCGTCCATGGTGAGCACTCGCGCGACTTCGCCGGCTTCCTGGTCGGCTTCGACAACTATTACAGCACCCACTCGCCGGAGACCCGCGACTGCGCCAATGACATCTACGGCAAGCTCAAGGCCGCCGGCCTGATCGAGGTTCGTTCGATCGAGCAGTACTACGACCCGGTCAAGCAGATGTTCCTGCCCGACCGCTTCATCAAGGGCGAATGCCCGAAGTGCCACGCCAAGGACCAGTACGGCGACAACTGCGAAGTCTGCGGCGCCGCCTACGCGCCGACCGACCTGATCGAGCCGTTCTCGGCCGTCTCCGGCGCCAAGCCGGAACTGCGTCACTCCGACCACTATTTCTTCAAGCTCTCCGACCCGCGCTGCGAAGCCTTCCTGCGCGAATACACCAGCAGTGGCGTGCTCCAGGCGGAAGCCGCCAACAAGATGCAGGAATGGCTGGGCGCCCCCGGCGACAACAAGCTGTCCGACTGGGACATCTCGCGCGACGCGCCCTACTTCGGCTTCGAGATTCCCGACGCGCCGGGCAAGTACTTCTACGTCTGGCTCGACGCGCCGATCGGCTACATGGGCTCGTTCCGCAACCTGTGCGCCAAGCGGGGCCTCGATTTCGACGAATATTTCCGCAAGGACTCGGCAACCGAGCTCTACCACTTCATCGGCAAGGACATCCTCTACTTCCACGCGCTGTTCTGGCCGGCCGAGCTGCAGCACGCCGGCTACCGCACGCCGACCAAGATCTTCGCGCACGGCTTCCTCACCGTCGACGGCGCCAAGATGTCGAAGTCGCGCGGCACCTTCATCACCGCCGAGAGCTTCCTGAACAGCGGCATGAACCCGGAATGGCTGCGCTACTACTTCGCCGCCAAGCTGTCGAACACGATGGAAGACATCGACCTCAGCTTCGACGACTTCGTCGCCCGCGTGAATTCGGACCTGGTCGGCAAGTACGTCAACATCGCCAGCCGCGCCGCCGGCTTCATCGCCAAGCGTTTCAACGGCCAACTGGCGCCGGCCGACGACAGCCTGCCGGCGATCCGCGCCATCCGCGATGCGGCGCCGCGTATCGCCGAACTGTTCGAAGCACGCGAATTCAGCAAGGCGATCCGCGAGATCATGGCCCTGACCGACGGCGCCAACCAGTACGTCGACAGCGTCAAGCCCTGGGAACTGGCCAAGCAGGAAGGCAAGGACAGCGAACTGCACGCCGCCTGCTCGAACGCGCTCAACCTGTTCCGCCTGCTCACCGTGCTCCTGAAGCCGGTGCTGCCGGCCACCGCCGCCAAGGTCGAGGCCTTCATGAACCTGGCGCCGCTGACCTGGGCCGACGCCGGCACGCTGCTCGCCGGCGGCCACGCGATCAACGCCTACAGCCACCTCATGACGCGCGTCGACGCCAAGCAGATCGAAGCGCTGATCGAGGCCAACAAGCAGTCGCTGGCCCCGGCCACCGCCGAAGCGCCGGCCAAGCCGGCCGCCAAGGCAGTCGAAAAGAAGGAAGCCCCGGCCAGCAGCGACGGCCTGTGCAGCATCGACGACTTCATGAAGGTCGACCTGCGCATCGCGAAAATCGTCAATGCCGAGCACGTCGACGGCGCCGACAAGCTGGTGCGCCTGACCCTGGACCTCGGCGAAGAAAAGACGCGCAACGTCTTCGCCGGCATCAAGGCGGCCTACGACCCGGCGCAACTGGTCGGCCGGCTGACCGTGATGGTCGCCAACCTGGCGCCGCGCAAGATGAAGTTCGGCCTCTCCGAAGGCATGGTGCTCGCCGCTTCCGACCTCGACGGCAAGACGCCGGGGCTCTATCTGCTGGCGCCCGACAGCGGGGCGCAACCCGGCATGCGGGTCAAGTAAGAGCAAGAAAAACCCGGGCCGCGACAGCGGCCCAATTCTTTTGCACCGCAGCATTTTCGCCCAACTCTTAAAGCGTTACTTTAAGTTTGGCGGTCAATAGCCACCCCGGCATAGAGGTTTTCGATCTATCCACAAAACCTGTGGATAAGTCTGTTGGTTATTTGCGGGATACATCGCTAAGTGACCGCCCCACAAGGCTTTTCCTTACCCTGCGCAAAACTTGCGCAAATCCATAAGCCACTGATTTCACGCAACTAATTGGCAGACAGTCGAATCTGTCAAATTCACCAGCGACCGCACAAAGCCGGCCGCGATGAAAATCCGGCGCTGTGCATAACCAAGCTTGACAAAGCCGCTTGTCAAGCCCGAAACGCATTTTTTTGTCAGAATGGCGCAATGAAAGCCCAGCCCCGCCACCTTCGCTCCCGCCTGCTCGGCTACCTGCTGGCCGACCTGTTCGGTTTCCTTTGCCTCGCCCTCGGCGTCGCCTGGTTCGCTGGCGGCACTGGCGTGATCCTCGACAGTTTTCCGCGCAGCACCGCGGAAGCGCTAGCCAGCGCTGGCGGCGGGCTGGTCGTCATGGTCTGGGCGATCGGCCGCATCCTGCGCGAACTCGGACGCCTGGCGCCGCCCCGCGCGGATGGCGATTAATCGCCGCGTACCGAAGCGCGCAGCCAGTCCGGCAATTCGCGTTCGCCGGCATTGTCAATGATGTACTGACGGATCAGCCGGCGCACGACCTGCGACGGCGTCAGATCCTGCGCGGCACAAATTTCCTCGAAGATCTGCTTCTTCCTCGGGTCGATCAACAGCGTCAGGCGGGCAGTGCGTTTCTCCATGAGTCTTCTCTAGTCGTATTCCTTCGTCGTGATATTAACATACGATTAACATTGACGATTAATAGCATACTCATATAATGCAACGCTTCTCTCCCCGAGTGCGCGTCATGATGAAGATCGCCTTCCGTCCCAAGCTGCTGGATTGCCTGCCGACTTACGACCGGGCCCAGTTCGGCAAGGACCTCGGCGCCGGGATCACCGTCGGCGTTCTCGCGCTGCCGTTGGCGATGGCCTTCGCTATTGCCTCCGGGGTGTCGCCGACTGCCGGCATCTGGACCGCCATCGTCGCCGGCCTGATCATTTCGCTGCTCGGCGGTTCGCGGGTGCAGATCGGCGGCCCGACCGGCGCCTTCATCCCCATCATCTACGGCATCGTCGCTGCCCACGGCTTCGCCAACCTGCTCGGCGCCACCATGCTCGCCGGCGTCATGCTGCTGGCCATGGGCCTGACGCGCATGGGCCAGTTGATCCGCTTCATCCCGGTGACCGTCGTCATCGGCTTCACCAACGGCATCGCCGTCGTCATCTTCCTCGCCCAGATCAAGGATTTCTTCGGCCTCACCATCGCCAGCCTGCCGGCCGAGTTCTTCGCCCGGATCAAGGTGCTGGCGGCACACGCGCATACCGTCGACCTGCCGACACTGGCGCTGTCGATCGCCTGCTTGATCTTCCTGCTTTTCTACAACCGGCTGGCACAACGTTTCGCGCCGCTGCGCCGGGCGCCCGGCCCGCTCGCCGTGCTGGTCGTCGGCACCGTCGCCGCCTGGGCGCTCGACCTGCCGGTCGAAACCATCGGCAGCCGCTTCAACGGCATTCCACAGGAACTGCCGGCTTTCGGTTTGCCCGCCATGTCGATCCACGACTTCGGCAAGCTGATCTCGCCGGCGATCACCATTGCCCTGCTCGGCGCCATCGAATCGCTGCTCTCGGCGCGCGTCGCCGACAGCCAGATCGACGACCGCCACGACCCCAACCAGGAACTCGTCGCCCAGGGCCTGGCCAACATCGTCGCCCCGCTCTGCGGCGGCTTCGCGGCAACCGGCGCGATCGCCCGCACCTCGACCAACGTCAAGTCCGGCGGACGCACGCCGATCGCCGGCATCATCCACGCGCTGACGCTGCTCGCCGTCGTCCTGGTCGCCGCGCCGCTCGCCGCCTACGTGCCGCTGGCGACGCTGTCGGCGATCGTCATGGTGGTCGCCATCAACATGGGCGAATGGCACGAGTTCAAGGAACTGCACCGCTATTCGTGGAACTACCGCCTGATCCTGGTCAGCGTTTTCCTGGTCACCGTGCTCTTCGACCTGACCATCGCCGTCGAACTTGGCATGGTGCTGGCCAGCCTGTTCTTCATCTACCGCATGTCCGAACTGACCCGCATCGAGCGCCTGCCGCTCGACGATGAAGCGCAGGAGCCGCACCTGCTCTACCCCGACGGCACGCTGCGCGTCGCCGCCTGGCAGTTGTACGGTTCGCTGTTCTTCGGCGCCGTGAACAAGCTCGAAGAACTGCTCGATCCGCGCGCCGGCCACCCCGAGGTTGTGATCCTCGACACCACCCGCCTGGTCCAGCTCGACACCACCGGCCTCGAAGGCCTGGAAAACCTGCGCGACAAGCTGGCCAAGCGCGGCTGCACGCTGCTCCTGTGCGGCCTCAATTCGCAACCCGGCTCGCTGCTCTACCGCGCCGGCTTCATCGACGCCGTCGGCGACGACAACGTCTGCGCCGACCTCCCGCACGCCATCGCGCGTGCCCACCGCCTGCTGCCCAACCTGATGGGCGGCCACCAGGAAGAATACTGAACCATGAGCGCCCTGCCCAACTGCCCGCAATGCAACTCCGCCTTCACCTACGAGGACGGCCCGCTCTACATCTGCCCCGAATGCGCCCATGAGTGGCCGAAGGACGGCCCGGCCGTCGCCGAAGAAGAAGCCAAGGTCTGGCGTGACGCCAACGGCAACGAACTCAAGGACGGCGACAGCGTCACCGTGATCAAGGACCTGAAGATCAAGGGCTCGTCGTCGGTGGTCAAGGTCGGCACCAAGGTCAAGAACATTCGCCTGATCGACGGCGACCACGACATCGACTGCAAGATCGACGGCATCGGCGCCATGCAGTTGAAGTCGGAATTCGTCAAGAAGGCCTGATCAGCCGGGCGCCGGCTTGCCCGGCGTGAAATAGAGGCAGGGCTGCCCCGACGACGCGATGACGTCGCGCATCGGCTCGCGCGCGCTCTTGAAGCCGAGCTGGCGGCAGCCGTAGGGAAAATCGGCGTCGAAGGTGATGTAGTAGTGGCGGCAGCCGCGGCAACGCGGCCGCTCCGGCGCCTGTGCAGAGGTCGCTGCCATCGCCTAGCCCCGCTGCAGCCCGGCCGCCCAGGCCTCCGCCGACGGGCGCACGATATCCAGCCAGGGCGCCGGATAGACGCCGATGCCGACGATCATCGCGATCAGCGCCAGCAGGACCCACCACTCTGCTGGCCGCAGATCGCTGGCGCTGGCCACCGCCGGCTGCGTCAGCGGCCCGAAGAAGGCCTTGCGGTAGAGGGCGAGAAAGGCGCCGGCGGCGATCGCCAACCCGAACAGCGCCGCCATGCCGGCCCCGGTGTAGCGATCCAGCGTCGCCAGGATGAGCAGGAACTCAGCCGGAAAGCTGCTCGTCCCCGGCATGCCGACGCCGGCCAGGCCGCACATCAGCACCCCGCTGGCGAGCAACGGCATGGTCCGGGCCGCCCCGCCCAGCGCCTGGACGTCGGTCGACCCGGTGCGCTGGCGCAGGCATTCGAGCAGCAGCATGCCGCCGCCGCTCGCCACCGTGAAGCTGAGCAGCAACGAGATCGCCCCCTGCGCGCCCTGCCCGGAGAGCGTCGACAGACCGAGTGTTGCCAGCCCGACGTGGCAGATGCTGGCGTAGGCCATGCCGACGCGCAGGTTGCTGTGCGCCAGGACGCCGACCGCGCCGTAGATCAGCGTCACCGTGCCGAACCCGGCGAGCAGCCAGTGCCAGTCCTGCGCCGCCTGCGGCGCCAACGGAATGGCGAACCTGACCAGCCCGTAGGCGCCGACCTTCAGCCCGAGCAGCAGCGCGCTCAGGCTGGCCGGCGCCGCCAGCGCGAACTGCGGTAGCCAGGTATGCAGCGGCACCAGCGGCAGCTTGAGGCCGAAGCCGATCAGCATCAGGACGAGGACGATGCGCTGCTCGCGCAGCGGCAGCGGATGGCCGAGCAAGACCGTCAGGTCGAAACTGCCGCCGCCGCTGCCGACGACGACAAAGGCCAGCAGCAGCGGAAAGCCGCCGGCGAGCATGATCAGCACGTAGCGCGCGGCGACCTGCGGCGCCCCGGCGGTGGCGCCCCAGCGCGCCAGCAGGAAATAGACCGGAACCAGGCTGAATTCCCAGAAGACGAAGAAGACGATCAGGTCGATCGCACAGAAGATGCCCAGCGTCGCCGCCAGCAGAAGCAGGAGCAGGCTGTGGAAGAGGCGCGGCGCGTTGGCGCCGGCGTCGCCGGCGACAGTCAGCGCGCCGAGGAAGAGCAATGCGGTCGCCGGCAGGAAGAGCACCGACAGCCCATCCACCGCGAGCAGCCAGTCGACGCCGAGCCCGGTCAGCCACGGCCAGCGTTCCATGAGCTGGAAACCGGCCGTCTCCGGACGATAGGAAAACAGCGCCAGCGTCGCCAGCGCCAGCACCGCCGCCAGCGCGACGAAAGTCGCCGGCCGCGCCAGGCGGGCCGGCAACAGCCAGAGCAGCCCGGCGGCGGCAACCGGCAGCAACACCAGCAGCGAGAGCACGGGCAGTTCAGGAAACAGCGGGCTCATTGGACGAACCTCGCGGCCAGCGCCTGGCTGGCGGTATCGGTCAGGCGCAGCCAGGGTTCGGTGAAGAAGCCGATCGCCAGCAGCGCCGCCAGGGCGATGCCGCAGACCGCGTATTCCATCGCCAGCGTCCGGTCCACGTCGCGCCCCGCCGTCTTCTCCTGCGACAGGAAGGCCTTCTGGAAGGCCCAGAGCAGGAAGCCGGCGGCGGCCACGTTGCCGAGCGCGGTAGCGACCGTGGACAGCGCGCCGAAGCGGTCGATCGCCGCCTCCAGCACCAGGTGGGCGGCGTCAAAACCGGGCGTGCCGGGCATGCCGACGATGGCCAGACCACAGGTCAGGAAGGCGACGGCGAGGAAGGGAATGCGCTCGAACAGGCCGGACAGTTCGCCCAGTTCGGTAGTCCCGGTGCGCCGGAAGACGAAACCGACGATGAACCACATGCCGGTCACCGCCAACCCGAAGTTGGCGGCGAGCAGCACCGCCCCCTGGATGCCGGCGCTGTGCAGGCTGAACAGGCCGATCACCAGCAGGCTGGTATGGCTGACCACGGCAAAGGCGAGCAGCCGGCGCAGGTTGCTCTGCAGGAAGGCGAGCGCGGCGGTGAAGAAGACGCCGGCCATGGCGAAGCCGACGACGTAGGGCTGCCAGGCGAGGACAGCGTCCGGCGTCAGCGGCAGGACGAAGCGGGCCATGCCGTAGATGCCGACCTTGACCCCGACCATCAGCGCCGGCGCCACCGCGATCAGCCCGTGCTGCGCCATGTTGGGCAGCCAGCCGTGCAGCGGGAAGAGCGGTGTGCGAACCGCCAGACCGTAGAACAGCAGGTAGAAGGCGGCGGTCTGGAACTTGCCGGCGGGCAGCGTGCCGCTCAGGTCGAAGAGGTCGAAGCTCCAGCGCCCGCCGGTGTTTTCGGCATAGCCCCAGCCGAGCACGAAGCAGCCGGCGACGAAGAGCGCCAGCCCGAAACCCTGGTACTGGATGAAGCGCGCCAGCGCCTGGGTCTCGGCGCGCGACGACGCCCAGCGCCGCAGCAGATAAACCACCGCCCACAGTTCCAGCGCCGAGAAGAAGGCGAACCAGGCGATATTGACCGTGACCAGCATGCCGACCAGCCCCGCCTCGGCCAGCAGCAGCACCGAGAACAGGCGGCCCGGCGAGATCATGCCGCGGCTCATCCCGTACAGCGTCATCAGCAGCGTCAGCAGCGCCGCCAGCAGCAGGAAAACGATGGCAATGCCGTCGACCGCGACGTGGTAGCCGAGCAGCGCCCCGCGTTCCGCCAGTTGCAGACCGGCCCGCGTCGGGTCGACCTGGGCGGCGACGTAGCCGGCGAAAAGAAGGACGGCCAGCGCGCACAGCTTGCCGCCGAGTACCGCCGCCGGCCGTTCGCCGAGCGCATAGACCAGCGCCGCGCCGGCCAGCGGCAGCAGTTGCAGGAGGGCGAGCAGCGGCAGCGCCGCCTGCTGGAACCAGAAAGTCTCGCTCGGCATCAGAGGATCACCACGAAAGTCGCCATCACCGCCATCATCAGGTAACGCGGTTGTTCGAGCAGCCCCTCCAGCGTCACCAGCCAGCGGCCGGCTTCGCGCAGCAGGCGCTCGGCGGCACCGCCGCGGCCGCGCAGAAGGAGGCGGTTCTCGATGCGTTGCAGGAAATCGGCGAGCAGCGCCAGCAGCCGGCCGGGCAAGCCGTCGGCCTGGACCAGCGGGCGCTCCGGCGCGACCGCCCGACCGCGCCCGGGCTCGCCGATAACGCGGTCGATGAAGTTTTCTTCCAGCGCCCGCACGTCGCGGGCGATTGCCGCGGTCGGCGCGGCGAGCAGGATGATGCCCAGGCGGTCGAGCCAGAAGCGCTGCAGCGCCGCCGTGTACAGCGTCTGGCTGCGCACCAGCCAGCCCGGCGGCGGCGCCGGGCGGCCGCGGGTCAGCTGCAGCCAGGACGGCGCCAGCAGGAACTGCCAGGCGCGCCAGGCAGCGTGCAGGCAGAGGTGCCAGGTGGCCAGCGTCGTCCAGCCGAGGCCGATGGCAACGAACATCAGGCCGACCTGGAAGACCGTGGCGAAGATCAGCGCCGACTTGACGTCGCTCTGCACCAGGCCACACAGCCAGGCATAGAGCGCGGTCAGCGCGCCGATCACGACCAGCGCCACCTGCACGTCGGGCAACTGGGCGAGCAGCGGCGACAGGCGCAGCATCAGGAAGACGCCGGCATGGACCAGCAGCGCGCCGTAGAAGATCGCCGACGACGGCGTCGGTCCCTCCAGCGCCCGGGCGATCCACGGCGTGAACGGCAGTTGCGCCGACTTGGCCAGGGCGGCGACGGCGAAGCCGAGCACCAGCACGCGCAGGTCGACCAGCGACAACTGGGCGTCGAACAGCGCCGGCCACTCGAAACTGCCGGCCCAGTAGGCGGCCAGCCCAAGCGAGAAGAGCAGGCCGGCGTCGCCGACGCGGTTGCTGACGAAGGCGAACAGCGCGTTGCCGGTCGCCAGCGGGCGCTGCCAGGCGTAGCCGATGAGCAGGAAGGAAGCGACCCCGCACATTTCCCAACCGAGGAAGAGCAGCAGCCCGTTGCCGGCCAGCAGCAGCGCCTGCAGCCCGGAAAGGAAGAGACCGAGGACGATGAAGTAGCGATTGAAGCCCGCCTCGCGATGCAGGTAGGCGGCCGAGAAACGCACCACCAGCCAGCCGATCAGCGCACTCAGCGTCGCCACCGGCAGCGACAAGGCGTCGAGCAGGAAGGAAATCTGGCCGCGCCAGTGGGCGGCGGCAAACCACGTGGCGAACACCCGCTGGCCGGGCCAGCCGTGCCAGTACACGGCAAGGTCGATCAGCAGCAGCAGAAGCAGGCTGCCGAGCGCCGCCAGTTCGCTCAAGCGCGCCGTCGGCACTTCGCCGGCATCGCCGGCGCAGCGCCCGAGCAGCACGCGCAGACCAACCACCATGGCGGCGAACAGCGGCAGCAAGGGCACCAGCCAGACGCCGTCGGCGACGTTGCGCAAGAGTTCGATCATGTCACGCCTCCCAGCAGCACGGCCGGCGCCAGCGGCCCGGATTCGCCGGCGAACCAGTCGTGCGAACGCGCCACCTGCGGCAGCACGCGGCTCCCCGCCCAGGGCAGCCAGCCGCGGCGCGGGCAGTAGCGGTGCAGCGCGCCGCTCGTCGGGTCGCGCGCGCCGAGATTGATCCAGGCATTGCCGACCAGTTCCTGCAGAGCCGGCTGACGGGCGACGATGGCGGACAGCACTTCGGGTTTCTGTTCGACGACGACGAGCAGGCGCATCGGCTCGTGGATTTCGACCATCTGCCAGGGCAGGCCGGTGCGCAGATCGGACTCGGCACCTTCCATGACCCCGAACAAGCCGGTCAGGTTGTGGGTGACCTTGGAGCCGCAGCCCCAGGCCTCGTTGTCGACGGTGGAAAAGTAGTATTCGAGGGCGATGCCGGCACCGACCGGGCCGGCGGCGAGCAGGATGCGCTCGACGATGGCACCGTCGCTGTCGGCCTCGGGGTCGTAGGAAATCAGGAACACCCGGCGGTCGAGGAAGAGACCGCGGCTCATCGTCCGCCGGCCGATGAAAGCGGCGGCGTTGGTGGCGTGGCCGAGTTCCGGGCGGGCCTGCGCCGGATCGGCGACGCGGCCGGCGACGTGGCGCATCGCCTGCCACGGGTTCGGCCGCGGCGGCGCCGAGGCGAGCCGGCGGCAACGTTCGACGGCGTGCCAGCGGCAGGCTTCCGAGAGCTTCGCCAGCAACTGGTCGAAATCCGCCTGGTGGCTTGCCGGCAGGCGGTCGAGGTCGTACCACTCGATGCTGTCGTCGCCGGTATGGTGTTCGGCGGCGACGAAATGGCAGGTGGACGGAATGACGATGCCGCGCCCGGCCAGCCCGGCCCGGACTTCGGGGCGGTTGGCCATGGCGGCGAAGACGCGGGCGTTCGGCCCGCCGTGCCGGCCAGAGCAGGCGCCGCAATCGTAGGCCGAGAGGTGCGGGTTGTTGCGACTGCCGGAAGCGTGACCGAACATCAGCACGAGCGGCGCGAAACCGTCGGTGAGGCCGATGGTGCGTAGGAAATCCTCGACCCGCTCGACCTGTTCCTCGTCGCTGAATACCGGCAGCCGGCCGGAATCGTCGCTGGCCGCGCGCGTCAGCACCGGTTCGCTGGCGACCCGGCCGTCAAATCTTTCGCGCCAGCGCCGGGTCGCCCGCGCCAGCCAGGCTGGCGCCAGCGTCGTCGCGGTCAACGCGGCGAGCGCCGGCAAGCCGGCGGCGGCGGTCAGCAGGGGTCCGGCCAGAGGGGCGCGCCGGGTGTCCTGGTAGAGGCGCTCGCGCCAGCGCAGGCGCAACTCGCGCCGGCGGGCATGGCGGGCGCCGGCGGCCTCGCTGCCAGCCAGGGGCTGCTCGCGCACCAGGCGGTCGGGTGTCACGACCACCGGGCAGAGGGCGATCGGCTGCGCGTCGTCCAGCCCCTGCCAGTACATCGGCAGGCCGAAGAAGCCGGCGGCGCCGAAGGTCTCGATGTCCGGTGCGATCTCCTCGAGGTGGCGGCGCGTGCCTTCCTCGCGGTCATCCATGCACATCACCACCTGCGCCGTCGGCGCCGGCGCGACCTGGCGGCGACCGGCGTTGGCGGCCAGGGCGCCGAACAACTGCTCGCGGTAATGCCCTTCGTAGGCCTCCAGCCAGAGCTGGCCGCGCAATTCCGGCGTCAGTCGCGCCAGTTCGTCGAGCAGCGCCCGCGCTCCGCTCTCGTCGAGGCCGCTCGGCGCCGCCTCTCCCAATTGTTCAAGCAGCCCGGCCAGGGCACGCGCCTCGGCTGCCGCCGCAGCGTCGGCAAAATGGGCGGCGACCGCCGGCACCAGCCCTTCCCAGGCCGCCGCATTGGCCAGCATAGCGGCCGGCGGCACAGCGCACAGCCGGCCGGCGGCCGCCAGCAGGTCTTCCGGCAGGCTGCCAAGGTGCCAGGCGTCGCGGACCAGGAATTCGGCCGGATGCGCCCGGTAATAGGCGTCGAGTTCGGCCAGCCCGCCCGGACTGCCGATCAGCCGGCGCAGCAGTTCGCCGCACAGGCGGCGTTCGAGGAAGACGCGGACGGCCAGGTAATCGACCATCGCCACCGGCACCCCGGCGTCGGCCAGCGGATGCCGGTCGCGGCGCAGGAACATGCCGGACCAGCCGGGCATTTCCAGCGCCAAACGCAGCAGGGTGTCGTACCAGCCCGCCTCGTCCGGCTGCAGCTCGCGCAGTTCCGCCTCGAGCAGGACGACGGCGTCGTCCGGCAGGTGCTGGATCTCGTCGCGGATATCGGGCAGTTCGTCGAGTTCCCAGGCGAGGTCGCGGCCGGCGCTGGCTTTCCAGGCGGCGTAGAAGCCCTGGCCGTGGGCCGGGTTGCGCCAGGCCGCCATGCCCAGATCGAGATGCGCCGCCAGGTGGCGTTGCAGGATGCCGCGCACCGAGGCCAGCACGTCCTCGCCGCTGAGCCGGGCGAACAGGTCGCGCAGGCTGTGCTGGCGGCCGACCCCGGCGGCCAGCGCGGCCCAGCGACGGGCGGCGAATTCCCGCCAGTCCACGGCCGGCGGCGCCGGCAGCAGTTGCCGACAGGCCGCCAGGCGGGCGGCGGCGGGCGGCGCGGTATCGTCGACCAGGAGCGCCGCCAGCCAGACGTCGCGGCGGCGGAGCCCGCCACATAGCGGCACTTCGAGATCGTCGATGCCGGCATCGGCCAGCGCGGCGAGCAGGTCGTCGCGACTGATCCGGCCACTGGCGTAGGCTTCCCGGAAACGCGCCAGCGGCCAGTAGCAGCGCGCCCCGGTCACCGCCTGCGCCGCCGCCAGCGCCTCGGCGAACGGCAGGTGCTGAAAGCCATGCAGGGTGTTGTGGTGGACGAAATCGCGGATCGGCGCCTGCGCCGGCAGGATGTGCTCCAGTTCGGCCAGCCAGTGCCGCAGGCGCTCGTCGCGGGAGGACGGAGGCGTCGCCGTCATCTCAGCTCCCCGCGAACAGGGCGGCAAGGCGTGCCGTACTGCCGCCGACCAAGGTCAGCAGCGGCGTCGGCCACACCCCGAGGAAGACGATCGCCAGCGCCAGCAAGCTGGCGGCAACCGTCTCGCTGCGCGTCAGGTCGGCCAGCGTCGCCCCCGCCGGCGCCGGCTGGCAGAAACGGCCGATCACCCGCAGGCCGTAGGCCGCCGCGACCAGCATGGCAATGCCCAGCGCCACCACGGCAAACCCCCAGCGCCCGTAGGCGCCGTACAGGACGTGCAGTTCGGCGACGAAACCGGCACTGCCCGGCAGACCAATCGCCGCCAGCAGGCCGAAAGCGATGAAGAAGGCGAAGCGTGGCGCCAGCCCGTACAGACCGCCGTAGTCGGCGAGGTCGCGGCGGTGCGTGCGCCGGTAGAGGAGACCGACGATCAGGAACAGCAGCGCCGCCGCCAGCCCGTGCGCAACCATCTGTAGCACGGCGCCATTGAAGCCGGCGGGGTTGAGCGCGGCGATGCCGAGCAGGACGACGCCCATGTGCGAAATCGACGAGTAGGCGACCATCCCCTTCAGGTCCTGCTGGCGCCAGGCGAGCAGCGCGCCGTAGAGCAGGCTGCCCAGCGCCAGCAGCAGCAGCCAGGACTGCATCGCCTGGAAGGCGGCGGGCAAGGTCTCGGCGGCGCGCAGCAGGCCGTAGGCGCCCATTTTCAGCAGCACGCCGGAAAGCAGGATGGACACCGGGCTCGGCGCCTCGACGTGGGCCAGCGGCAACCAGCCGTGCAGCGGAACGACCGGCATCTTGACCGCGAAACCAATGAACAGCCCGGCAAAGATCAGCAGTTGCAGTGGCAGCGGCAGGCTGCGCCCGCCCTGCGCCATGTCGTGCATGGCGAAACTGTGGCCGGGCGCCGCGTCATAGAGGAAAAGCAGCGCCACCAGCATGAACACCGAGCCGCCCAGGGTATACAGAAAGAAGTTGAGTGCCGCGCGTTGCCGGTTGTCGCCGCCGAGACGGTCGATCATGAAGAACAGCGGAATCAGCGTCGCTTCCCAGAAGACGTAGAAGAGCGACCAGTCGCGCGCGGTGAACACGCCGAACATCGCCGATTCGAGCAGCAACAGCAGGCAGTAATAGAGCTTGCCGCCGCCCGGGATGCCGCGCGAGACGATCACCGCGACCAGCGTCAGGACGGCGCTCAGCGTCAGCATGGCGAGCGAGATGCCATCGACGCCGAGCGCGAAGTAGGAACCGAGGCGGACGTTCCAGGCCTGGCTCTCGTACATCTGGACGGCAGCGCCGGCCGGATCGAAGCGCAGCAGCAGGCCGCCGACCAGCAGCAGCGCCAGCAGCGCCGCCAGCAACGCCAGCCGCCATTGCAGTTGCGCCCGTGCCGGCGCCACGGCCAGCAGGGCAGCGCCGACAACCGGCAGGAAAACCAGCAGCTTGAGCACCCCCGTACCCGCTCCCGTGATTATGAATTTTTGATGCGCGGATTATGCCAGTCTCCTCGGCGGCTTTGGCAAAATCGGAAAATCCGGCTGCCTGAGATTCTTTACACAAAGGTAACGGCTTTCGGTTACAATTTGGCAAATTTGCAATTTTGGCGACAACAATGGCAGACAACGAATTTCTCAGCACCCGTCAGGCCGCGCAACGTTTGGGCGTCTCCCTGGGCACGGTCCAGAACATGGTTGAAAACGGCGTCCTCGATGCCTGGAAGACGGCCGGCGGTCATCGCCGGATTCCGGCCAGCTCGGTGGATGCCCTGCTCGCCAAGCGGCGCAAGCAGATCGCCCGCAACGGCGACGCCGCCGGCCAGCTCGACATCCTGATCGCCGAAGACGATCCGACCTTGCAGAAGCTCTACCGGATGACTTTCGACAGCTGGAAGCTGCCGGTGACCCTGCGCATCGTCGGCGACGGCTTTGAAGGCCTGCTGCAGGTCGGGCAGCGCATGCCGGACATCCTGATCGCCGATCTGATGATGCCGGGCATGGACGGTTTCGAAATGATCCGCCGCCTGCGCGCGATGCCCGAACTGAGCCCGATGGACATCATCGTCGTCAGCGCCATCGACGCCCAGGAAATCCGTCAGAAGGAAATGCCCCAGGACGTCACTGTCTTCGGCAAACCGATTCCCTTCCACGAAATCAAGGGTTTCCTGCTCGGCCGGCTGGCGGCGCGGCAGCGCACCTGACGCGACACACCATTCCGGAATAGATCGCCCACAAGGGTGACAGGAAGGCCCACGAGAGGCATTCCCTACGGAGAGCAAGGCAAATCGGAGGAGGAGACATCAATGGGCTGGTTTGGCAATTCGGCATCGCTGGAAAAGGTTGATCGGGACATCGCGGCGATTGCCGATGGCACCGCCGATCTTGCCCAGCCGGTCGGCAGCGGCGGCGGCGATGTCGCCGGACGCATCGCCGGCAATCTCAACCGCTTCTTCACCCGCATCCGCGGCCTGATCACGCATGCCCGCAACAGCAGCGTCAGCATCGCCGCCGACGCGGCGCGCATGAACCACCTGGTGCAACTGACCGGCGACGCGGTACGCCGCCAGGAAGTGCTGGCCGAGGACATCTTCGCCTCGAGCAACCGGGTCAACCAGGCGGTCGGCGACGTCGCCAGCAACGCCGACGCGATCCAGGCGTCGACGCAGAACAATCTGGAAATGGCGCAACGCTCGCTGAGCCAGATGGAATCGGTCGCCAACACGATGCGCTCGACCAACGAGCACATCGAGCACTTCTCGACGACGGTCGTCGAACTGCATAGCAGTTCGATGAAGATCAACGAGATCGTCTCGCTGATCAACGACATTTCCGACCAGACCAACCTGCTCGCCCTCAACGCGGCGATCGAGGCCGCCCGCGCCGGCGAGGCCGGCCGCGGCTTCGCCGTCGTCGCCGACGAGGTGCGCAAGCTGGCCGAGAAGGTCAAGACGGCGACCCTGGTGATCGGCCAGAACACGCAGTCGATGATCGACCTGGTCGCCGACACCTCGACCCGGACGCAAACCATCGTCGGCGAAGTCACCCGCGCCAACGACCATATCGGTACTTCGGCACGCGACCTCGGCAGCATGGTCGGCGACTTCAAGCGCACCACCGAGCAGTTGTCGACGATCGCCAGCGCGATCTACAAGCTGCGCGAGAGCAACCAGGCGATCCACCGCGAGGTCGAGGAAATCCGCAACCATTCGGTCGACATCTCCGGACGCATGAAACAGTGTCAGGATTCGGCGAAGACGCTGCGCGAATCGACCGAAGATCTGCAATGCACGCTCGCCGACTTCCGCACCGGCAACAGCATGTTCGATACCCTGCACGACCGCTGCATCGGCTTCCGCGACGCCGTCGCCGCCATCCTGCAGCGCCTCGCCGAGCGCGGCGTCGATGTCTTCGACCAGGCCTACAAGGAAATCCCCGGCTCCAACCCGAAGCGCTACACGACCGTCTACGACGCCCAGTGCGACAAGGAACTGACCAGCCTCTACGACCGCCTGCTCGGCGAACTGCCCGGCCTCGTCTATTCGCTGGCCGTCGACAGCAACGGCTACGCGCCGGCCCACAACGGCAACTTCTCTCACCCGCCCAGCGGCGACCCCGCGGTGGACCTGGCGAAGTGCCGGCACAAGCGCCTGTTCAACGACCCGGTCGGCATCAAGCTGGCGCGCAACCAGAAATCCTCGCTGTTCCAGACCTATGTCCGCGACACCGGCGAAATCCTCAACGACCTGTCGATGCCGATCAGCATCAACGGCCGCCACTGGGGCGCCGTGCGCATCGGCTTCAAGAGCGAACTGGTCGCTTAAGCCTGGTTGGCGGCAAAGAGGGCGTGCAGGCCGGCCAGGTAGTCACGCCCCGCGGGCGCCGACTCGGCCGGCGCCCAGGCCGCGCGCTCGACATCGAGCGCCGGATTATAGGGGCCGGCCTTGACCTCGAAGATGACGGTTCCGGTGTCGAGCGCGACGACGCTGTGATAGACGCCGGCGGCCAGCTCGACGCCGAGCACCTCACCCCCCGCTTCCAGCAGGCAGGTTTCCTGCACCCGACCGCCATTGTCGAACAGGATCAGCCCCAGGCGACCGCGCAGCAGGGTCAACGTCTCCCGCTTGCCCGGGGCGGAATGGCGATGCGGCACGACATAGGAATCCGGCTCGATCGCGATGAGCAGGCGCTGCACGGGTTCGGCGGCATCCTGATGCAGATTGCGATGCAGGCGACGACGCGCCGACCCGCGCGCCGCATCGACCAGCGCGTCGAGCATCGCGCGATCGATGCGGATCGTCATGAATAAACGATCTCGACGTTCTCCGGCTGCAGCCATTCGGACAAGGCTTCGAGCAGCGCATCGTCGAGACGGACCTGCAAGGCCTGACCGAGCAGCAGGTCGCACTGGGCGCTGCTGTTGCGGTAGCGCACCCGGACCGCCGCCGGCCCCGGCGCGAAGGGTTGCAGCAGCGCGCGCAGGCGGCTGGCATCCGCCGTGCCGTTCATCTTCAGCAGCAGGTGCTTGGCAAAGCGCGCCCGCGCTTCGCCAAGGGTCATCAGGCGTTCGGCGGCGACGGCGTTGCCGCCGGAGAAGTCGTCGTAACGGACCTTGCCTTCGACGAGCAGGATTTCGTCGGTGACGATCTTGCCGCGTTCGGCCTCGAACAACTCGTTGAACACCGAGACTTCGACCATCGTCGTCCCGTCGTCGAGCTGGACGAAGAGCATCTTGCCGCGGCGCGTCATCTGCGTGCGCACGCCGACCACGACGCCGGCCAGCACCTGGAACTCCTTGGACGGTTCGAGCCGGTTCAACGGGCGCCGGACGAAGCGCCCCAGTTCCTTCTTGTAGCTGTTGTACGGGTGACCCGAGAAGAAGAAGCCGAGCGCCGTCTTCTCCTCCATCAACTGCGTCTTCTCGTCCCAGGGCTTGACCGTCAGGTACTGCGGCGCGTGCGCCTCGCCGACATCGCCGAGGTCGAACAGGCTGGTCTGCATCGCGTTGCGCTCGGCCTGTTCGGCAAACTCCATGGCGATGCCGACCGAGGCGAGCAGCTTGTGGCGGTCGGCGTCGATGCTGTCGAAGGCGCCGGCCTTGATCAGCGCCTCGATGGTGCGGCGGTTGACCATGCGCTTGTCGCAGCGCTGGCAGAAATCAAACAGGTCCTTGAACGGACCGCCGGCCTCGCGCGCGCGCAGGATGTCATTGACCGCCTGCTCGCCGGTGCCCTTGACCGCACCGAGGCCGTAGCGAATGGTCGAGCGATCGACCGGCTCGAAACGGTAGGCCGAAGCATTGACGTCGGGACCGAGGACCTTGACCTTGTTGGCGACGGTGTCCTCGTAGAAGATCTTGACCGTGTCGGTGTTGTCCATGTCGGACGACATGGTCGCCGCCATGAAGGCCGCGCAGTGGTACTTCTTCAGCCAGGCGGTGTGATAGGTGACGACGGCGTAGGCGGCGGTGTGCGACTTGTTGAAGCCGTATTCCGCGAACTTGGTCATCAGGTCGAACAACTGCTCGGCGAGCGCCGGATCGTAGCCCTTTTCCTTCGCGCCGGCGGCAATCGTCTCGCGGTGCTTGGCCATTTCCTCGGGCTTTTTCTTGCCCATCGCCCGGCGCAGCATGTCGGCGCCACCGAGCGTGTAGCCGCCGATGATCTGCGAGATCTGCATGACCTGTTCCTGGTACACGATGACGCCGTAAGTCGGCGCCAGGCAGGCGGTCAGGTCGGGGTGGAAATAGTCGATCGCCTGCTGGCCCTTCTTGCGCAGGATGAAGTCGTCCACCATCCCGGAGCCGAGCGGGCCGGGACGATAGAGCGCGAGCACGGCGATGATGTCTTCGAAACGGTCGGGTGCCAGCTTTTTCAGCAGCTTCTTCATGCCTTCCGATTCGACCTGGAAGATCGCCGTCGTGTTGGCATCCTTCAGGATCTGGTAGGCCCCCGGGTCTTCGAAGCCGAGCGACATCAGGTCGAGCTTCTCGCCGGTCATGCGCTCGATGTACTTGAGCGCCAGTTCGATAATCGTCAGGTTGCGCAGGCCGAGGAAGTCGAACTTGACCAGACCGGCCTTCTCGACGTCGTCCTTGTCGAACTGCGAGACCGGCGAGGCGTCGGCGCCGGTGGCCTGGTAGATCGGGCAGAACTCGGTGATCTTGCCCGGCGCGATCAGCACGCCGCCGGCGTGCATGCCGACGTTACGCGTCAAATCCTCGAGACGGCTGGCCAGGTCGAACAGTTCGCGGATGGTTTCGCCGTCGCCGTCGCCCTCCATCATCTCGCGTAGCTGCGGCTCCTGCTCCAGCGCCTCGGCCAGCGACACCGGCTTGTTCTGGACGATGGGGATCAGCTTCGAGATGCGGTCGCACATCGAATAAGGCAGGCCGAAGACGCGGCCGACGTCGCGGATCACCGCCTTCGACGACATGGTGCCGAAGGTGGCGATCTGGCTCACCGCGTCGGCGCCGTAGTGCTCGCGCACGTACTCGATGACGCGCCAGCGGTTGTCCTGGCAGAAGTCGACGTCGAAGTCGGGCATCGAGACCCGCTCCGGGTTGAGGAAGCGCTCGAACAGCAGGGCGTAGGCGAGCGGGTCGAGGTCGGTGATGCGCAGGCTGTAGGCGACCAGCGAACCGGCGCCGGAACCCCGCCCGGGGCCGACCGGCACGCCGTTCTGCTTGGCCCAGTTGATGAAGTCGGCAACGATCAGGAAGTAGCCGGGGAAGCCCATCTGGACGATGGTATTGCACTCGAAGGCGAGCCGCTCGTCGTATTCCGGGCGGCGTTGCTGGCGGACTTCCGGGTCAGGATAGAGTTCGGCAAGACGGACTTCGAGGCCTTTCTTCGCCTCGTCGACGAGGAATTCGTCGATCGTCATGCCGGGCGGGATCGGGAAGTTGGGCAGGAAGTTCTTGCCCAGCGTCATCTCGATGTTGCAGCGGCGGGCGATTTCCAGCGTGTTTTCCAGCGCTTCCGGCAGGTCGGCGAACAGCTCGCACATTTCGTCCTGCGACTTGAAGTACTGCTCCTCGGTGTAGATCTTCGGCCGCCGGTGGTCGCCCAGCACGTAACCTTCGGCGATGCAGACGCGCGCCTCGTGGGCGCGGAAGTCGTCGCGGTTCATGAACTGGATCGGGTGCGTGGCGACCAGCGGGATGCCGGTTTCGCCGGCCAGGTCGGCGGTCTGCTGGACGATCGCTTCCTGCTGCGGCTGGCCGTAGCGCTGCACTTCGAGGTAGAAGGCATCGGGAAAGATTGCCTCCCAGGCCTGCGCACGTTCGGTCGCCAGGTCGAAATTGCCGTTCAGCAGCGCTTCGCCGACATCGCCGAGATGCGCGCCGGAAAGGGCGATCAGGCCGTCGCAACCGATTTCGGCGAACCATTCGCGGCGGATCTCGGCGCGGTCGCGCCGGCCCTCGGTGGTGTAAGCGCGGGTCAGCAGTTCGCACAACTGCTGGTAGCCCTGGCGGTTGCGCACCAGCAGCAGCAGGCGGCTGGGAGCGTCCGGCGCTTCCGGGTTGGCGATCCAGACATCGGCGCCGGCCACCGGCTTGACGCCCTTGCCGCGGGCACCGGTATAGAACTTGACGAGGCCGAACAGGTTGCCGAGGTCGGTCAGCGCCAGCGCCGGCATGCCGTCGCCGGCTGCCCGCTTGACCGCGTCGCCGATGCGGACGATGCCGTCGGTGACCGAATATTCCGAATGGAGACGAAGATGAACGTAGCGCGGCGAATTCATCGCCGGGATTTTACCTCGCCCGACCTCATCGCGGCGGCACCAGTTTGAGAACCAGGAGTCCCAGCAACAATCCCCAGAAGGCGCTGCCGATGCCGAACAGCGACATCCCCGAGGCGGTGGCCAGGAAGGTGACCAGCGCCGCTTCCCGCTCGCGCTCGTCGGCGAGCGCCGCGCCGAGGCTGTTGCCGATCGTGCCGAGCAGTGCCAGCCCGGCAATCGCCGCGATCAGCGCCGCCGGCAGCGCGCCGAACAGCGCGGCGACGGTGGCGCCGAAGAGGCCGGTGAACAGGTAGAAGACGCCGGCCCAGACCGACGCCCGGTAGCGCTGCGCCGGATCGGGATCGGCCGCCGGGCTCATGCAGATGGCGGCGGTGATCGCCGCCAGGTTGAAGGCGAAGCCGCCGAAGGGCGCCAGCAGCAGGCCAGTGACGCCGGTCCAGGTGATCAGCGGCGAGGCCGGCGTCGGATAGCCGTTGGCGCGCAACACCGCCAGGCCGGGAACGTTCTGGCTGGCCATGGTGACGATGAACAGCGGCAGGCCGACACCGATCAGCGTGGTCAGCGAAAACGTCGGCGTCGTCCACACCGGCAGCGCCAGCGTCAGGCTCACCGCCTCGCCGTGGATCATGCCGCCGGCCGCGGCGAGCAGCAGGCCGACGAGGAAGGCGAGCGGCACCGCGTAGCGCGGCAGCCAGCGGCGGCCGGCGAAATAGACGGCGAACATCGCCCCGACCAGCAGCAACTCGCTACCCAGCGAGGTGAACAGCGCCATCCCGAAACGCACCAGGACGCCGGCCAGCAGCGCCGCCGCCAGCGATTTCGGAACGTGGCGCATGATCGCCTCGAACAGCCCGAAGACGCCGCAGACGACGATCAGCGCCGAAGCAAACAGGAAGGCGCCGATCGCCTCGCTCATCGGCACGCCGGTGAGACCAACGGCGAGCAGCGCCGCCCCCGGCGTCGACCAGGCGGTCAGCACCGGCGCCTTGAACCACAGCGACAAGCCGACCGAGGTGGCAAACATGCCGATGCCGAGCGCCCACAACCACGAGCCGATCATTTCTGCCCCAGCCCCGGCAGCGCTCGCCGCCTGGAAGACGATCGCTGCCGAACTGGTGTAGCCGACGAGGACGGCGATGAACCCGGCGGTCAGGTGGGAGACGGAAAACAGGCGGCGCATGGCGGCAACATCCGGAAAAACAGCCCGGCATCATAGCAGGCGGCCGACGGCTGGAGCCCGCCCGGCTTCTCGGTTACAGTCGCAACTCACCAACAAAACCGATAGAGGAGACCCGCATGAATGAAGAATCCTGCCTGTTGCGCGACGACCGTGGCGACGGCCTGACCACGCTGACCCTGAACCGGCCCGGCCAGTTCAACTCGCTGTCGCGTGAGATGCTGACGGCGCTGCAGAGCGAACTCGACGCCATCGCCGCCGACGAGACAGTCCGCGTCGTCGTCATCGCCGGGGCCGGCAAGGCCTTCTGCGCCGGCCACGATCTCAAGGAAATGCGCGCCAACCACAGCAAGGAATTCATGCAGGCGCTGTTCCGTCAGTGCGGCGAACTGATGCTCACCATCACCCGCCTGCCGCAGCCGGTGATCGCCCGCGTGCACGGCATCGCCACCGCCGCCGGCTGCCAGCTGGTGTCGATGTGCGACCTGGCGGTGGCCGCCGACGTGGCCAAGTTCGCCGTCTCCGGCATCAACGTCGGCCTCTTCTGCTCGACGCCGGCAGTCGGCCTGGCGCGCAACCTGGGGCGCAAGGCGGCGCTGGAAATGCTGCTCACCGGCGACTTCATCGACGCCATGGAAGCCCGCGCCAAGGGCCTGGTCAACCGCGTCGTCCCGGCCGATGCGCTGGATGCCGAAGTCGAACGCCTGGCCGGCTCCATCCTCGCCAAGAGCGCCGTCGCCGTGCGCATGGGCAAGGGGATGTTCTACAAGCAGCTGGAAATGGGCCTCGCCGACGCCTACGACTACGCTGGCGAGGTGATGGCCTGCAACATGATGAGCGAGGATGCCGGCGAAGGCATCGACGCTTTCATGCAGAAACGCAAGCCCGCCTACAAGGGCTGCTGATCAGGCCGGCGGCAGCCAGTCCCGGGGCAGGATGACCGGGGCCGGGCGGCCGATGTAGTAGCCCTGGGCGCGGTGGATTTCCATGCGTTCGAGTTCGCGCAGCACATCCGGCGACTCGACGTACTCGGCAACCACCGCAATGCCCATTTCCCGCGCCAGCGAACGGATGCTGGTGACGAAGGTGCGGTCCTTGTTGTTGACCAGCATGTTGGCAATGAAGTCGCCCTCGATCTTCAGGTAGTCGATCGGGAAGCGCCGCAGGTAGTGGAAGGACGAGAAACCGGAACCGAAATCGTCGATCGCCAGCTTGAAGCCGTCGGCCTTGAGGTCGATCAGGAAACGTTCGAGCAGGGCCAGGTTCTTCACCGTGTCGCGCTCGGTGATCTCGAACACGATGCGATCCGGCTCGACGCCGCTGGCGGCGATGATGCGGCGCAGGTCGCGGGCGAACTCGCTGAACACCAGGGCGCGCGGCGACAGGTTGACGAAGATTTCGCCGTCGTGCCCCTGCTGCGTCAGCGAGTGCAACGCCCGCTCCAGCACCAGCATGTCGAGACGATGGATGACACCGATCTTCTCGGCGATCTCGACGAACTCGTCGGCGCGGATCATCTCGCCCTGCAGATCGATGCGCGACAGCACCTCGTAGGCGACGACCTGGCGCGTCGCCACGTCGAGGATGGGCTGGAAGTAGGGAACGATGCGCTGGTTCTCGATCGCCTCGACGACCATCAGGCTCTTCTGCGAAATGTCGCGGAAAATTTCGACGACGTCGTCCGGGGTCGGGATCGCCACCTGGTCCTTACCCGCCGCCTTGGCCCGGTACATCATGTTGTCGGCGAACATCAGCAGGTCCTTGGTGCTGTCCGCGTGATCCGGATAGACCGCCATGCCGATCGACGCCGTGCCGCGCAGGCGCACGCCTTCCGGCGTGATCACCTCGAGCTGCTCGACGGCGCTGCGCACCCGCTGCGCCACCACGACCACCGACTCCTGCGTCGCTTCCGGCAGCACGGCGACGAACTCGTCGCCGCCGTAGCGGACCAGGATGTCGCCGTCGCGCAGCGCCCCCTGGACCTGGCGCGCGAAGCGCTGCAGGTAGGTGTCGCCGACGGTATGGCCGTGGTTGTCGTTGACCAGCTTGAAGTTGTCGAGGTCGATCAGCAGCAGGCCGAAGCTGTAGCCGTTGCGCTGGGCGCGGCCGATCTCGTAGGACGAGAGTTCCCAGAAGACGCGCTGGTTGAAGAGGTCGGTCAGCGGGTCGCGCGTTGCGTAATACTCCAGGTCGCGCGTGTACTTGTAGATCGCCTTGACCGAGCCGACGACGTTGAGCAGCGTCGACAGCACGCTCTCGACCACCAGGTAGCGCGTCTCGTCGTCGAGCACCCCGGCATGGACGCCGATGCCGACGATGCCGCCGATCTTCGGCTTGTCGACGAAGAAGGACTTGGCGCGCAAGGACACTTCGGCATCGCTCAGCTCGACCACCGGCCCGTCGCTGTTGGCGACATGGTGATGCACCGCGAAGCTGCCGCAGTCCGAGAAGGTCGCCGTGCGCATCAGTTCTTCGTGGATGTAGTGCTCCATCCGCCGTTTGGTGTCGGAGGACACCGGGCCGTACCAGAAAACTTCGAGGTCGAACATCTCGTCGTCGATCTTGAAGATCGAGAACAGCGTGTGCGCCGGCAGGATGGTGTTGATGTCGATCAGCAGCCGGCTGACGTATTCGCGCCAGTCGCGGACGACATCGGCGGTGATGACGAATTTCTCGAGCAGGCCGATTTCGAAACTGAGGATGTCCTTGTCCACGGCAATGCCGCGCACCTTGTCGAGCAGGGCGCGCAAGGCCTGGTCGATCCGGTTGAGTTCGACGAAGACGAAATCGCGCTCGGTCACCGCCAGCGCCTTCAGATCGCCCACCGCGCCGACCTGGTCGAACTCCTGCTGCAGGCTTTCGACCGCCCCCTCGATGCGCCGCCCGACCCACCACACGGCAGCGCCGGCGAGGACCGCCGCCAGCGGCACCAGCAGGGCAAAAGCCAATAACAGTTCATGGCGGGCATCGGCGAGCAGACCGGCGTACTCCTGGCGGACTTCGATCGCCCCCAGGGCGACGCCGGGCTGGACGTTGGTATGGCATTTCAGGCAGCGCTCGTCGGCGAGCAGCGGATAGATATGACGCGCTTCTTCCTTGCTGTCGATCCGGGCCGCGCGGCCGCTGCGCAGGGCTTCGGCGAGCGGCGCGTCGATCGGCGGCTGGGCGATCTCGCCGTACAGGTCGACCACCGGCTGACCGCGGTAAATCTGCACCTGCATGCTGCTGCCTGCCCCGGAACCAGCCATTTCGCGCAGGAAATCGTCAGCCTGCTTGCGGCTCCAGCCCTGGCTCATCAACTGGTACATCGAAGCGAAGGTGATCCGGGTGGCGGCGTCGGACGCGCGCGCGGCGTTGGTCCGCACGATGTTGTCGAATACCCGGTCGAGCGACCAGTAGGCGCCCCCGAAAAACAAGGCGGCGACCACGGCCGAGGTCGCCAGTATGAAACTGTTGATGCGCATAGCGTTCTCCCCGCGCAGAGAGTATCACCAAATCCGCCCGATCCATCGCCAGAGGCGAATGCCGCAAGTATGTCACGCCGGCCGTCCGACCGACCGCCAGGGTTACAATCCGGCCCATGTTGCCCCTCCCGGCCCTCTCCCCGCTACTGCTACGCCATCTGCGCTGGCTGGCGCCCGGCCTTTTCCTCGCCGCCCTCGCCGCTGCCGCCGTCCAGGCACCGCGCGCCGCGGCGACCGGTTTCGTCGTGCCGGCCGCCCGCCCCGCCCCGCCTGCGCCACCGCTCTACCAGGCGCGGATGCTGCCTGGCACCGGTTCCGCCGCCGCCAGCCCGAGCCTGGCCCGGCTTGCCGACGGCACGCTGGTCACCGCCTGGGTCGGCAGTGCCGGCGGCAAGTACGCGCAGGACGCGATCTGGTTCAGCCGCCTGGTCGACGGCCAATGGCAGGAGCCGCTGCCGCTGACCACGCGGGAGGACACGGCGGGCGCCGTCTTCGCCCATATCGACCGCCTCGCCCAGCCGGTGCTCGCCGCCGCCGGCGAGCGCCTGCAACTCTGGTACAGCGCCAGCGGCACCGGCGGTCTCGGCGGCTTCCTGCTGTACAGCGCGTCGGACGACGGCGGCCACTACTGGCAGCGACCCGCCCTGCGCCGCACCACACCGCTCGCCACCCGCGCCCCGCTGGCGCAAGCGCCGCTGCCGCTGGCCGACGGCGGCTTCGGCCTGCCGCTCAGCCAGTCCGGCCTGCGCCCGCACGGTGCTTGGCTACGCGTCGACCAGGCCGGACGCATCGTCGACCAGCGCCGTTTGCCGGTCGGCAACGCCAACCCGGCAATCGCCGCCAGCGACGACGCCCGCGCCATGGCCTTACTGACGACTTCCACGGAGCCCGATCTGGCCGCCGCGCGCAGCATCGACGGCGGCGAGAGCTGGCAAGCGGCGCCCGCGCCGACCGTCGCCAACCCCGGCACGCCGCTGGCGCTGCTGCGCCTGACCAGCGGTCGCCTGCTGCTGGCCGGCAACGAGGGCACTGGTCGCGGCCGCCTGGCGCTCTGGCTGAGCGACCCGCAAGGCAGGGAATGGCACCTGGCGCGCCGCGTCGAGGACGCCGCCGACGCCACCGCCGACTTCTCCGAGCCAGCGCTACTGCAGGCCGCCGACGGCCGCATCCACCTCGTTTATGCCTGGCGCCGCCAGGGCATCCGCCACCTCGCCTTCAACGAGGCCTGGCTCGCCGGAGACCAGCCATGAACCTGCTTGCCGCCTATGGCCTGCTCGCCCACGGCCTGATCTTCGGCGGCCTGGTCAGCCTGCTGCCGCTCGGCGTGCTGCGTCCGCACGCGGCGCTGGCGGGAACCACGGTCGCCCTGCTGGCCGGCATCGCGCCGGCACTGCACGCGCTGTTCGGACCGCCCTCGCTGACCCTGCTGCTCCTGGCGCTGCTCCACCTGCAGCAGCGGCCGCTGGTACCGCTGACCTATCCGGCGGCGCTGGTCGTCGTCGGTATCGCCGCCCTCTTCTACCCGGCCGCGCTCGGCTGGGGCAGCTTCGATCCCTACGCCCTCGGCTACCAGCCCTTGCCCTTGCTGGCAGCGCTGGCGCCGCTCGGTCTTGTCCTCTGCTGGCGCGGCAACAACGCCTGGCTGCTGATCCTCGCCGCCGGCCTCGCCGCCTACGCCGGCGGTCTCTTCGCCAACCTCTGGGATGCCCTGCTCGACCCGCTGCTGGTCCTGCTCGCGCTCGGTGTCGTCCTGCGCGGACTGGCGATCCGCCTGATCGTCGCCCGGCGACGCTGAACGACAGGCGGAACATCCGCCCCTCCAGGAAAGCCGCTGCCATCGCCACGAATATTCCATATAATTATGCCGCTGCATTATTCACCAATCTGGTCGACAGCATCCATTTGCGAGGAAAATCGATGGCATCGAAAAACGTGGAAATCGTCGTAACGAACACCGTCGTAGCCCATTACGAAGCGCGCTCCTACCCCGACCAGCAGACCGACGAGGCTGGCTATTACCCGCTCTACAAGGTACCCGTGCATCGCATCCTGGTCCGCGGCAAGAACGCGGCCGACGCTGCAAGTAGCTTCGAGTTCATGGCTCCCCGCTTCATGCCCTACTTCAACGACCCAGAGCATCCCGACCCGCATTACGGGGTCAAGGGATGGGCCAACGCCGGACTGTCGTCGGCCAACAAGATCAAGGTTTCCCGCTACAAGCAGGATTACGCGGTTCACAACCGATATTCGCCCGGCCGAGGCGCCATTGTCCTGCGCAGCACCTTCTACATCCACGCCGGGCCAGCCACGCTGAGCGACTGGGGCTTCGGTTCCGCCGGCTGCATCGAGATCATCGGGAACTACGACGATTTCAAGAATGCCATCGCCGAATTGTCCGGCCTGCCGACCGCCTCCTCCGACAGCGCCATCCAGGCGCTGGTTGCCGCCGGCAAGCTGAGCGTCGTCATTCAGGGCGCCAAGGTGCCGGACATCCGGAACAACCAGACCCGCCTGGTTCACGACTGAAAGGCCAGCATGAAAACCTTCGCTGCCGCGATCACCGCCTGTCTACTGGCGATTTCAGCGATCCCCGGTGACGCCTGGGCCCAGATTCAAACATGTACGCAGAAATTGGCGCCGATCGCCGACGAGCGTCTCGGCCAGGCCGTTGCTACGCTGCTGCGCCAGCATCCCGCGCTCGTGGCACAGGCGGACGACGCGCCCTGCCGGCACGCCAGGGAAACCGCCCGGGCAATCTCGCGGACGGTGGGCCGCGACCACCTCAGGCGTCTGACCGGCTACGAGCTGGTCAAGCTGATCAACGGCGAAAGCTATTTCACGGTGGAGCGTTTCCGGACCTCGTCGCCAGACGAGCTGCAAAAGCTTGCCAGCGCGCTGGATGGCGTGCGCGGACGAAAACTGCGCAGCGAAGCCAACACGGTCTACGCGTATTTCCTGGTCGACGACAGCCTGATCATCATGATTTCTTCCGCCGCCGGGGGAGAGGCCAACGCGGCGCTGTTCGCCGAGATCCGTCGGGGCTTCCCGACGCAGTAGCGCGCCGCCCCGGCCGTTTCAGGAGCGCAGCGCGTCGTTGATCAGGGTGCGCACGCTGGACGCCTCGAACGGCTTGTCGCAGATGGCGGAAACGCCGGCCCGCTCGACCGCGGCTAGGCGCCCCATGTTCTGCTCGCTGGTCACCATCAGCACCGGCACGTCGGCCTGCCAGCTTTGGGTGCGGATGTATTCGGTGAGTTCGCGGCCGTCCATTTCCGGCATGTTGTAGTCGGTGATGACGAGGTCGAACATGTTCTCCTGCAATACCTCGACCGCCTCGCGGCCGTTAACGCATTCGCTGATGCGCGAGATCCCCAGTTCTTCTAGCAAGCGCCGCAGGTAATGGCGGGAAGCCAGACTGTCATCAACGACCAGCACGCGCAGGGCCTCGATGTCGGCGACGTCGAGTTCTTCCGGCGGGTTGAGGTTGTCCACGGCGGCATACAGGGCACGCGCCAGTTGCTGCTCGGTGAAGGGCTTGGCGACGATGGCGCAGGCGCCGGACTGGCGGATCGGTTCGAGCAGTTGCGGCCGGGTTTCGCTGGAGACCAGGATGAAGGGAATGGTTTCCAGCATCGGCTCGGCACGCATCGCCATCACCAGTTCGGTGCCCGGCATGTCCGGCAGGTAGAGGCTGCTGATCACCACCTGCCCGGAATCGGGGTCGTTCAGCGCGGCAAGCGCCGCGCGCGCCGAGGTCACTGCGGTCACCCGCCGGATGCCCTGGTGTTCGAGCATGCGCGTGACGAGGTTGGCCTGCATCTGCGACGGCTCGACCAGCAGGACGACGAGTTCGGCCAGCGAGGAAGTCAGGGCCATGCGGTGCTCTCCGGAAACGACGATGGCCCTCACTATAGCAGCGCGGCGCTTACTTGAAGCGGCTGGCGACGGCGGCAACGCGCTCGCCGAAGCGGCGGGCGGTCTCGATGTCGCCGGCGGGGATTTCGGCGGCCGGGGCATCGGACGGGCATTGCACCATCAGGCCGACCGAACCGCCCAGGCTATTGACGTCGTTGCGCGTCGCCGCCTTGCTGTTGCTCGGCAACATGCCGAGCGACACCCACAGGCCGCCGTGTTGCGAGGCCAGCGTCTGCAGGTAGGCCAGCGTCGAGCCCTTGTCGCCGATCGGGCTGGCGCTGCAACTGAAGCCGGCGAACAGCTTGTCCTGCCAGGCGCGGGTGAACCAGGCCTTGGACGAGGCATCGGCAAACTTCTTGAATTGCCAGCTCGGGCCGCCCATGTAGGTCGGCGTGCCGAAGACGATGGCGCTGGCCGCGGCGAGCTTGTCCCAGGCGCCTTCGGGCAGGTTGCCTTCGGCGTCGATGGCGAGCAGTTCGGCGCCGGCAGCGGCGGCGACGGTTTCGGCAACGCGCTGGGTGTGGCCATAACCGGAGTGATAGACGACGACAACTTGGCTCATGGTGTTTCCTTTCGGGGATGAATTCATGATGAATCGTGTTGAATGAATATATTGCTTTGGCGCCATGGTAAGCCTAGAGTTCAACGGAAAACAGCGAACAATTTCGGTCAATCCATTCATTATTTTTCACATGAAGATCACCCTCGACCAGCTTCAGGTTCTCGACGCCATCGACCACCACGGCAGCTTCACCGCCGCCGCCGCCGTGCTGCACCGGGTACCGTCGGCGCTGTCGCACGCCGTCGCCAAACTGGAAAGCGACCTCGGCACGCCGCTCTTCATCCGCGAAGGCCGCCGCGCCATCCTCAACGACGCCGGCCGCACCCTGCTCGCCGACGGCCGCCACCTGCTGCGCGCCGCCCACGAACTGGAACGCCGGGTACAGCGCATCGCCACCGGCTGGGAAGCCGAGCTGCGCATCGCCATCGACGCCATCATCCCGAGCGAACGCATCTTCCCGTTGATCCGCCAGTTCTACGATGCCGGTCACCAGACCCGGATCAGCCTGAGCAACGAAGTCCTCGGCGGCACCTGGGACGCCCTCGCTGCCGACCGCGCCGACCTCGTGCTCGGCGCCCCCGGCGACCCGCCGGCGCGCGGCGGCATCAGCAGCCGCCTGCTGTGCCGGACGGTGATGCGCCTGGTGGTCGCCGCCGGCCACCCGCTGGCCAGTTGGCAGGGAGCGCTGCCCAGCGCCGAACTGATGCGCCACCGCGCCATCGTCATCGCCGACACCTCGCGCGAGCTGACCGCCCGCAGCATCGGCCTGATCGAAGGCCAGGACGCGCTGCGCGTCCCCGACATGCGCGCCAAGGCCCAGGCCCAACTGGCTGGCCTCGGCGTCGGCCACCTGCCGGCCTGGCTGGCCGACCCGGAAATCGCCGCCGGCCGCCTCGTCGAACTGCAGCTCGCCGACCCGCGACCGCCGCTGCAATCGCAAATCGCCTGGCGCAACCGGCAGATCGGCAAGGCGCTGCGCTGGTTCCTCGACGAACTGGCCAAACCGGTGACACTGGCCATGTTGAGCGAGGGGCTGGGAACGAGCTGAATGGAGCCTTCTGATCTTGCATATGCTACCGTGGCGAAGCAAAGCTATTTCCGCCCTTTCATTCGCCATATCGACATGCCTTACCGACCAAGCTCCGAACACCGCAAGATTCCGAGCGTCATTGTTCACCTGACCGCTGCCATTCATCGTGTATATGGAAGTCGCGCTCAAGACCAAGCCCGTCCCATAGGTGCCTTCTATCCGCAGCACGTAAAAAAAGACAAATGGGAGCACTTGGGCGGCATTTGGTATCGCGCGTACAACGAACAAGAAATACTCTGTCGAAACCTGAACGCCGAAGTCGTCACGGCCTTTGTCCAGAGCATACGCACGGGAGAAAACGCGCGCCTTGCGAATGGCCGAGTCATCACATGGGAGCAAATCCCCTCGCCAGAAGCATCTCTCCTTCCTCCACCATTCCCCCAGAGCAATCCGGCCTGAGCGAAGAAAACGAAAGCTGCCGCTTGGGCGACGGACGACGCGCCCGCCACAGCGCCTTAGCCCGCGCGCAACCAGCGATGCACCGCCGCGAACAGCGCCTCCGGGGTCAGCGGCTTGGCCAGGTGATCGTTCATGCCGGCGGCGAGGCAGGCGTCGCGGTCGCTGTTGAAGACGTTGGCGGTCATCGCCAGGATCGGCGTGCGCTGGTTCAGAGAGTCGGCGCGGATGGCGCGGGTAGCGTCGATGCCGTTGCACCTGGGCATCTGCATGTCCATCAGGATCAGGTCGTAGGTTTGCTGGCGGGCGAGCGCCAGCGCCTGTTCGCCGTCTTCGGCGGTGTCGACCTGGAGGCCGGCGCCGGCGAGGAGGATTTCGCCGACTTCGCGGCTGATCGGTTCGTCGTCGGCGAGCAGGATGCGGCGCCCCTCGAATCCGGCGCGCAGCGCGGCCTCGTTTTCCAGGGCGTTCGACGCGGCTGACGGGACAGGCTCGCCAGCCGCCACTTCGGACAGGCGGACGACGAACCAGAAGACGCTGCCCTGGCCGGGCGTGCTGACAACGCCGATGTCGCCGCCCATCAATTGCGCCAGTTGCCGGCAGATGGCGAGGCCGAGGCCGCTGCCGCCGTACTTGCGGGTCATCGAACCGTCGGCCTGTTCGAAGGCGGCGAAGATGCGTTGCTGATCGGCGTCGCTGATGCCGATGCCGCTGTCTTCGACCTCGAAACGCAGTTCGGCCGGGCCGTCGCCGGCATCGCGGCGGCTGACGCGTAGCACGACGTCGCCTTGCGCGCTGAACTTGATCGCGTTGCCGACCAGGTTGATCAGGATCTGCCCGAGGCGCAGCGCGTCACCGAGCAAGCTCACCTTGGCCAGCGCCGGCGGCATCTCGCAACGCAGGCGCAGGCCTTTTTCGGCGGCGCGCTGGGCGAACAGGATGTCGATGTTGTCGAACACGCTGGCCAGGCGGAAGGGCGCCTGTTCGAGGTGCAGGCGGTCGGCCTCGATGCGCGACAGGTCGAGGATGTCGTTGAGGATGGCGAGCAGGCGTTCGGCGGAGCGCCGCGCCTTGTCCAGTTGCTCGTGCGGTCGCGGGTCGCCGACCTGTTTCTGGGCGAGTGCGATCATCCCGAGGATGCCATTCATCGGCGTCCGCAGTTCGTGGCTCATGTTGGCGAGGAAGCTGGTCTTCGCCCGGTTGGCGGCCTCCGCCGCTTCCTTGGCGGTGAGCAGTTCGCTGGTCCGCGCCTCGACCATGGCTTCGAGATGTCCCTGGTAGTCGCGCAGCGCAGCGTTGGCTTCGGCCAGTTGGGCGGTGCGTTCGGCGACCCGCTGCTCCAACCCGAGCTGCAGGGTGCGCAGGCTGTCGGTCATGTGGTTGAAGGAACGGGCAAGTTCGCCGATCTCGTCGTCGACATCGGCCGCCGCCCGGGCGTCGAGCTGGCCGGCGGCGATTTGCCGGGTGGTGCCGATCAAGCGGTTGACCGGCTGCAGGATGCTGCGACTGAGGCGGGCGGAGAACGACGCGGCGAGCAGCAGGATGCAGAGGAAGACCAGCCCCGCCAGGCCGATCGAGGTCGGCAACTGCGCTTCGATCGACTGCCGCGCCCGTTCGTTGAGGGCGAGCGCCGCCGTGTTCAATTCGCCGATGATCCCGGCCAGCCGCTGCTCACTGTGTTCGCTGCGGGCGCGGATGCGCAGGTAGGCGCTGAAACTGCTGACGTAGTCGCCAGCGTCCTGGAGGATGCGATAGACGTGGCGCTGCGCCTCGGAGTCCGGGCCCGGCGTGCTCGTCCGCAACTGATCGAGGCTGGCGCGCAGGTCGGCGAGCAGATGCGGCTCGCTGCCCCCCGGACCTTCCTGCAACTCCCGCTCCTGCCATTGCAGGCTGAGCAGGCGCAGCATCAGCTTGTCGAAGCTTTCACGGTCGCCGAGCGACGCGAAGCGCAGGCGGGTGTCGGCCAATGCCGCCGGCAGCCGCTGCCCGAGTTGCTGGGCGCGGCTTTCCAGCGCCGCCCGCTGATCGACCTCGACCGTGTATTTCTGGAATTGCCGGCGGTAATCGTCGAGCAGCGGGCGCAGCGCCGCGTAGGCGGCGTCCTGCGCCGGCGCCGCGGCGATCCGCCGCTCCAGTCCAGCCAGTGTGGCGAGCGCCTGCGCTTCGGCCTGACGCGCGCGCTGCCGGGAAAAGCGCTCGGTGGCGTCGCGCAACTGCATGATGTCGCCGATGATCCCGGCCAGCACTTCCTGCTCGCCGACCTGGCGGCTGATCGAGACAGCGGCGTAGATGCCGACCAAAGCGTTGGCGGCGACCAGAAGCACCAGCGCGGCAAAACTGAGCTGGATCTTCTGGCGGAAAGCGAGGCGCTCAAGCCATTTCACTGCCGCGTCTTCCCTGGAACCGCGGCGCGGGCCGCCAGTTGGCGGACGATTTCCGGATAGCTCTGCGGGAAGGCGAGAAAATCGGCGAAGGCATCGAGGCCGAGGCTGGCGACCGCCGGCGGCGCCGCCAGATCGAAGGCGAAAGTGAAGATCGGGCTGCGATTGATTTCATCGCCTACCCGCTGCTGCAGTTCGCTGTAGGCGCTGGCCGGCACCTGGCGGTTCGGGGCCAGCGCCCCGGAGCCGCGACTGAAGGCCTGCTGCGCGGCGGCACCGGCGAAATAGGCGAGGACGGCGCGAGCGCCGGCCGGATTGGCCGCCTGCCGCGGCAGCACCAGGCCGTCGATCGGTCCCATCGCCACGCGCGGCAGTTGCGGATCGATCACCGGGAAGGGGAAGAAGTCGAAATCGCGGCCGGCCACCCAGCCGTGCGCGGCATTGGTGAAATAGCCGATGTTCCAGGTCCCCATCAGGGTCATCGCCGCCTCGCCGCGGTAGACCATCTCGTTGGCACCGCTGTCCCAGGCCAGGCTGTTCGGGTGCGGGCTCCGATTGAAGTAGCCGGCGTCGAGCAGGCGCTTCCAGCGGGCGAAGACGGCCAGCACGCGCGGATCGTCGAAGCGCTCCTCGCCGTTCAGCAGGCGCTGGCGGAAAGCATAAGGGGCGCTGCGCAGGAGCAGGAAATCGAACCAGAACTGCGCCGGCCACTTGTCGCGCGCGCCGAGGGCGATCGGCGTCACGCCGGCCGCCTTGAGACGCTGGCAGACGACCAGGAACTCCTCCCAGGTGGCCGGCGGCTGCAGGCCGTGTTCGGCAAACAGGCGCTTGTTGTAGAAGAAGGCGATGTAGTGCTGGGTCAGCGGCAGCAGATACTTGTGGCCGGCGTATTCGCTCGCCGCCTGGGTCACCGCCGGCGGGAAGACGCGATCTAGTCCGGCGCTCGCCCAGACGTCGTCGATCGGCTGCAACTGATCGACGATCGCCGCCGTGCGGGCGCCCGCCCAGTTGGAATAGAGGTCGGGCGGATTGCCCGCCTGCAGGGTGTCGCGGATGCTGCTCTTGAAGGCCTCGTGATCGAGGGAAACCGCCTTCAGCTCATGGCTGGCGTTCTGCGCATTGAACGCCTGGGCGGTCTCGCCGACGCCGCCACTCAGGGAATCCGTGAAGTAATGCAGGAAGGTCACCGTGCTGCGCGGCGGCGCAGCCGGCGCTGGTTCCTTGCCGCAGGCCGCAAGCAAAGCGAGGACGAGAGCGCCGAGCAACCGCCAGCCCTTGACCGTCATCGCCTCTCTCCCCGTTGCATGCCAGTCTCCATCTTATCCCGACTCACCCTCCGGCGGCGCAGCCGCCAGCAGGCGTCGCCGCTCGGGTAGACGGAGCAGCGGCAGCACCTCGCAATAACGCAGTTCCGCCTCGTCGGCGAAGACGACGCCAGCGACGCCGGCGCCGACCTCGCGGGCGACTGCCTGCAGCCGCCCACGCCAGTGTTCGAGCACCGCCTGCCAGTCCGGGAAGCGCGCCGGGTCGAACAGCTTCTGGCGGCCGTCGGCCAGTCCGGCAACGCCGGGGAGCAGGTCGCCGCCGTCGGCGACGCCGGTGAACGCGGGCTTGTCGGCGAGCACCTTGGCGAAGGCGACGCCGGCCACCTCGTCCGCCACCAGCGCCGCGTAGATCGGCAGTTGCGGCTCGCTCAAGCGCTCGCTCGCCCAGTTGCGGACGTCGATGCTGGCACCGGTCTTGTAGTCGATGATCAGTTGGCGGCCATCTTCCAGGCGGTCGATGCGGTCGGCCACCACCTTGACCCGGATGCCTTCGATCGCGACTTCCTGCGCCTGCTCGCAGGCGGCGACCGTGAATGGCTGCGGCCGGCTCGCCTCGAGCGCCAGCCAGCGCTCGAGCAGGCGCATCAGGCGGCCGCCTTCGAGTTGCCGGAAGCGCGCCGGCAGGCTGCCGCCCAGCGTCTGTTCGAAGCGCGCCAGCGCCGTAGCGACGGCGGCGGCGATGGCCGCCGTCCGGGCAGCGGCGTCCTGCGCGGCGAGCGCCGCACTGCCGCCGCAAGCGCGCCAGAAGGCTTCGAGCGCGGCGTGCACCAGGGTGCCACGGGCGGCCGGATCGAGCCCGTCGACCGGCGCTTCGAGCGCCTGGGCGGCGAGCCGGAAACGGTAGAAGGCCCAGGCCGGGCAGATCGCCTGGGCGCGCAGCAGCCAGCTACCGCCGGGCACCGCTTCGCCCGGGGCCAGCGGCGGCGCCAGGGCGTCGGCCAGCGCGACGCGCTGATCGGCCAGCGCCAGCCGGCTGGCCAGCGTCGCCACCCGCGCCGTCAAGGGCTGCGCCGGCGGCAGTTCGGCGAGCAGCGGGCTCGGCCGCAGCAGGCGGTTGCCGTCGGCCTGGGCGAAGGAAAAGATCAGTTGCGGCGCCGAGCGCAGCAGGCGGGCCTGGACGCGGCGGGCGAAGTCGAGTTCGACCTCGGCGCTGGCGTGGGCGCTGCCCGCCGCCCGCTGCGCGGCGGCCGGCAGCAGCGGGTTGGGACGCGGCGGCGGCGGCCAGCGGTCGTCGTTCATCCCCATCACCCACAGCGCGTCGAACTCGAGGCCGGCACTCTCCAGCACGCCGAGCACCTGCACCGCCGGCCGGCCGCGGGTTTCCGGCTGGAACACGCGGTGCCGGCAGAGATCGCGCAGGCGAGCCAGGGCGGTAGACGCACCGATGCTGCCGAGCACGCCGTCGAGCCGGCCGAAACCGTCGAGCAGTTCGAGGAAGGCGCGCCGGGCCTGGAATTCGTGGCTGGACAGCGAGCGTTCGCCGGGCCAGCCGAGCGCCGCCAGCATCTGCCGGAAATGCCGGCCCCAGGCCGCCGGGCGCTGGCTGCGCGGCGCCGCCGCGGCCAGTCCGCTGCCCTCGGCGAGCGCGGCGAGCGTGCCCGGACAAGGCAGCTCCAGCCGTTCGCCGAGGCGCAGCAGGGCCGTCGGCGTGGTCAGGAAGCCGAGGCGGCGGCGCTGCGCGGCGTCGAGCCGGGCGCGCGCGTCGGCCTCACTGTCGGCACCGGCCCAGAAGCCGCCGAGGAGCAGCGCCGACAGCCGGGTCTGCTCGACGCTGCCGCGGCTGCCGGCGACCGCCAGCAGTTCGAGCGCGCTGCGCACCGGCGGCTGCTCGGCGAGCGGCCGGCCGAGCGAGATGTTGTAGGGCCGTGGCAGGCCGGCGGCGTCGGGACGTAGCGCCGCCGGCAGCAGGACTTCGTCGAGCAGGCCGGCGAGGCGATCGCGGACGCCGGCCAGGTCGGGGGCAACGATGCCGAGGCGGGCCTGCGGATCGGCCGCCAGGCGTTCGCCGACCCAGGCGGCGACGGCGTGGCATTCGGCGGCGGCATCGGCACCGCTGCGTACCTCGATCTGGCTGGCCACGGCCGCCAGCGGCTGCATCTCGACGACCACGCCGCGCCCGGCCAGCGCTGCGAACAACTGGCGCTCAAGCGGCGTCGGCCGGTCGAAACCGGCGACCACGACGCGCTCGGGCAAGGCGCAGGCGCCTTCATTCAGGCGCTCGATCAGCCAGCGCTGCAGGCCGCCACCGTCGATCCAGCCGGCGTTGCGGCAGCGCTTCACGAAACGCGCCTGCCAGTCGGCGAACAGGCGCGACTCGTCGCCATCGCCGCCCGCCGTCAGCTCCCATTCCCGGCACAGCGCGTGCGCTTCCTGGGCGCTGGCGGCGAGGCCGGCGAGATCGAACAGGGCGGCGCCGGCGACCCCGCCGGCGAGCGCTTCGGCGACCACTTGTTCCCAGAGCAGGCGCTCGGCGTCGGCGTCGAGCGCGATCGGCACCGCCTCGCCGGCGAGCAGCGCGGCGTCGGCCAATTGCGCCAGCCACTGGCCGAGCGTCAGCGCCTGCGGCGTCCGCCACACGGCGCCCGCCGCCGGCACCGCCTGGCGCAGCGTCTGGGCGAGGCGCGAAGTGGCGCACAGGTAAAGCGTCTGACTCATGGCGTGCCGATGAACAGGAAGAGGTTCGCCGCGCCGGTGGAAGAGCGGCCCAGGCCGAGATAGGCGGGACCGAGCGGCGTCTCGCCGCCCAGGTAGAGGGCGGTCGAATCGATCCAGTCGCGGCGCCGCGTCCCGCTCAGTTGGCCGCCCAGGCGCGCCGCTTCGACGGCCAGGCCGAGGCGCAGGTCGCCGCGCAGGCCGAGCGGCATGCGACTGATGATGTGTTCGGTGCGCAAGCCGACGTAGCGCGCGCTGTCGCCCTGCAACTGGTCGCGGCTGAACGCGGTCATGTTGAGAAAACCGCCCAGGCGCGCCGCATCGAACGCGGGCAGTTCGCCGCGCGGCGAACCGGTGTAGGCGAGACGGGCATTGAACACGTTGTCGGCAACCGAGAACGCCGCCCGCAGATCGACATCGAGGCGGGCGTAGTCAAGCTTCGGCGAGTTGAAGTAGTCGACTTTCGCGGCCCAGCCCCGGGTCGGGAAGTACATCCGGTCGAAGCGATCGAGATCGATCCCGGCCTGCCAGCCGCCGAATTCGGTATTGGCGCTGGGAATCACCGGTTGACCGGTATCCAGGCGGTAACGGCGGTCGCGATGCAACCAGCCGAGACGGACGCTGCCATAGACCCCGAGGTTGTGTCCCAGCCAGACCCCGAGCAGTCCCTGCCTGGCCCGGTACTGGGCGAGGCGCCGATCGTCCCGGTAAATGTTGATGTCCTCCTGTTCGACGCCGGCCAGCGCCTCGAAGAAAACGCGCTGCCCGGGATCGAGCGGCTGGTAGTAATTGACGCCGAGGCGGTCGCGCGAGCCCAGTTCGGCGTGATAGAGCAGTTCGCCGCCCAAGGCGTTGAGCCAGGTCTGATGATAGGCGCCGCGCAGGCCGAAGGAGGCGCCGTCGCCGTCGTCCGCCTGCAGCGTCAGGCCGAAACGCAGGTAGTCCGGCCCCCAGGACTTCTCGACCGGCATCACGCGCAGCAGGTTGCGCCCGGCTTCGTTGCTCAGCGCGTAATCGACGCTCTCGTAGTGGCCGTCGCCATAGATGCGCAGCAGGTTGTTGTCGATACGCAGCGCGTCGACTTCCTCGCCCGGCGCGATGTCGAGCAGGCGCTCGACCGCCTGCGGGTTGACCCGGTGCAGACCGGCCACTTCGACCGCATCAACGCGCAGTTGCGGCTGCGGCTCGACCGTCATCGCCTGCTGCCACGCGGCATAGTCCGCCGGGCTCAGGCGCAGCCCCGCCAGGCGTTCGGCCAGCGCCTGCGCGGCGCGCCGTCCGCGTTCGGCGGCCTCCTCGTGACGCGGGAAATCGACCGCCGTGATGTCGCCGAGGTCGGGGCGGATCAGGATGTCGCGCGGCCCGAGCAGGGCCAGTGAGCGCTCGACGTTCTGCTGGGTGAGGATGCCGATCATCTGCGCCGAGACGGTCAGCAGCGAACCGATCTCCTCGCTTTTCAGCAGGGGCGTCCCGACATCGACGGCGATCACGACGTCGGCCCGGCAGCGCTCGCGCACCTCGGCGACCGGCAGGTTGTCGACCAGGCCGCCATCGACCAGCTTGCGCCCGCCCGTCTCGACCGGCGCCAGCAGACCGGGCACCGACATGCTGGCGCGCATCGCCGTGCTCAGCGTGCCGTCGCGGAAGACCACCCGCTGGCCGTTGCCGATGTCGGTGGCGACGATCGACAGCGGCAGCGGCAGGCTTTCAATCTGGCGCACGGTGCCGACCAGGCGGTTGAGGAAGAGCTTGATCTTCTGGCCGGCGACGACGCCGCCCTGGTAACGCACCCCCTTGTCGCCGACGCCGCCCTCTGAGCCCGGCGGGTAGGTGCGAGCGATCAGCCGGTTGCGGTAACTCATCTCGGCGTATTCCGGGTTGTCGATGAAGATGTCGCGCCAATCGACCCGCTCCAGTTCGCGGCGCATCGCCGCCGGCGTCACGCCGGCCGCCCAGGCACCGGCGAAGAGGGCCCCCATGCTGGTGCCGGCAACGCAATCGACCGCGATGCGCTGTTCTTCGAGCGCCTCCAGGATGCCCAGGTGGGCGGCGCCGCGCGCCCCGCCGCCGCCGAGCACCAGCCCGACCCGCGGCCGTTCCGCCGCCTGGGCAGGAACAGCGCCCAGGGCAAGGAGGAGCAAGCAACAGGAAAGCAGGCGACGGTTCATGTTGTCCAGATGTGAAAAAGCCCTGCCGGGGCAGGGCCTTTCTTTTACCGCAAGAGCGGCAGGATTACTTGGTGCCGATGACTTCGATGTCGACGCGGCGATCGGCCTGCAGGCACTCGATCAGCGACTTCGACTTCTTCTCGCTCTTGCCGCACTTGTCGCCGGTGACCGGCTGGGTTTCGCCCTTGCCTTCGGTGTAGACGCGGTTGGCTTCGATACCCTTGGCAACCAGGTATTCCTTGACCGCGGCAGCGCGCTTCTCGGACAGCTTCTGGTTGTAGGCGGCACCGCCGATGCGGTCGGTGTGGCCGACGGCGAGGATCACTTCGAGCTTGATCTGACCGGCCTTGGCAACCAGTTCGTCGAGCTTGGCCTTGCCTTCCGGACGCAGCACGGCCTTGTTGAAGTCGAACAGCGCGTCAGCGGCGACGGTGACCTTTTCGCCAGTCGGCTTGACGCCGGCGACGGCGGCTGCGGCAGCAGCGGCCGGCGCGACCGGCTTGCCTTCGCAGGCGGCCTTCGGCAGCAGGTCGCGGTCGCATTCGCAACCGGCCTTGTCGGCGGCGGCGGCGGCCGGCGTCCAGTAGCCGGTGCGCCAGCAGAGGCCGAAACCGCTCTTGGCGACGACGTCGCGCTGGTCGATGACATAGACACGTTCCTGGGCGACAGCCGAGAAACCGATACCCGCGAGCAGGGCAACAGCGATGGATTTCTTAACGAGGTTCATGATTTTCCCGAGGAAAAGTTGTTGTTAGGAGGTGCGGGACATTCTATTACGAATCGTCACCAAGGCGCCAAGCGGGAAGCACGGGATAAACCGACTTGACGCGATATCATGGCATTCTTGCAACGCTGCGGTCGCCCCGCCATCTGCCTTTGCTCAAATCGCTGACCCAACTGCTCCGTCGCCTGCGTCCGCGCGCCGCCGCCTCCGACCAGCGCCTGCTCGATACCCTGGCGGCTTTCCGCAACGAACAGGCCGACGCACTCAGCCTGCTGCGCCGCCTGATCGCCGCGCTACGCCCGGCGCATGCCGGCGACGAAGGGACACCGGCGCGCTACGCGCTGCTCCTCGAATGCCTCGAACAGGACGCCACGCTCGCCGCCGCCTTCCGTCACCACGTCCTCACCTTCATCGGCAGCCGCCGGCTGCTGACCTTCTTCACCGACAGCGGCATCCTGCCCGGCACCGGCTTCTTCTCCGAATGGTGGCGCATCCTCGGCAACCGACTGCTGCCGGAGGCGCCGGACGAACGGCGGATGCGCGATTGCCTGCAACTGATCTTCGAACGGCGCGACGACTGGCGCTGGCTGGAAGCCATCCCGGCACCGCTGGCGCAGCGCTTCTGGACGGTGCTGGCGCCGGCCGAGGATTTCCGCGACCTCGACCGGCGCGGCGTCCAGGAACAGATGCTCGACGCCATCCTGCTCCTCGCCCACCGCGTCAGCGGCCTCGGCGTCGAGGACGAGCTGATGCGCGCCTCGCCCAACCTCGACGACGACGCGCCGCGCTTCATCGCCCTTTCGGCGGAAGCGCTGGAATTCGTCAGCGCCTTCCGCGCCGGTCTCGACGGCGACGCCGAGCGCTTCGACAACGGCGACCAGTTGCAGGTCATCGTCGACCAGTGTCAGGACACCCTGAAGCGCATCCGCAAGCGAGCGCTCACCATCGGCACCAGCCTGCACCTTTCCTACCTGCTGACGCGCGGCGAGCAAAGCCTGCAGCGCCTGGCGGAACTCGTCGCCATCCTCACCGCCGGCCTGCGCCAGGTGCCGCACGAGGCGGCAATCAGCCAGTGGGCGGCCTTCGCGCGCGCCGTCTTCCTCGCCGAAAACCGCCGCCACAGCCTGCGCCACTACCTCGGCCAACTGTCCGGCGTGCTTGCCGTGCGCGTCACCGAGAACGCCGCCCGCTCCGGCGAACATTACATCTGCGACACGCCGGCCGACTACCGCAAGATGTGGCGTTCGGCGGCCGGCGCCGGCGCCCTGATCGGCGTCATGGCGCTGCTCAAGATCAAGGCGGCGACGCTGCACGCGCCCCCCTTCGTCGAGGCTTTCCTGTTCAGCATGATCTACGGGCTCGGCTTCGTGCTCATCTACCTGCTCGGCCTCACCGTCGCCACCAAGCAGCCGGCGATGACCGCGCAGACGCTGGCCGGCCTGCTCGGCGAACTGAAACCGAACCGCAGCGCCGAACTCGAACGCGTCGCCGACGTCGCCGCCGCGGTCAGCCGCAGCCAGTTGGCGGCGATCTTCGGCAACGTCGTGGTCGCTTTCCCGGTCGCCCTGCTGGTCGGCCTCGCCTTCACCCTGCTCGGCGGCGAGGCGGTCGGCCCGGACAAGGCGCTCCACCTGCTGGGCGACCTCGACCCGCTGTCGTGGGCGATCCCGCACGCCGCCATCGCCGGTTTCTACCTCTTCCTGTCCGGACTGATCAGCGGCTACTTCGACAACCGCGCCGCCTACGCCGACATCGGCCGCCGCATCGGCCACCTGCGCTGGCTGCGCGCCCTCGCCGGGCGCGCCCGCGCCGAGCGCATCGGCTGTTACATCGAGGACCGCCTGGGCGGCATCATGGGGAATTTCCTGTTCGGCTGCATGCTCGGCTCGACCGGCATGCTCGGCGCCATGCTCGGCCTGCCGCTCGACATCCGCCACATCGCCTTCTCCTCGGCCAACCTCGGCTACGCGCTGGGCGGCCTCGATTACGCGATCGCCTGGCAGGCGCTGCTGCTCGGCGTCCTCGGCGTCGCCCTGATCGGCCTCACCAACCTCGGCGTCAGCTTCGCGCTGGCGCTACGCACGGCGATGCGCGCCCGGCGCATCGAGTTCGCCCACTGGGGGCCGCTGCTTGGCGCCATCGGCCGCCGCCTGCGCAGCCAGCCGGGCAGCTTCCTGCGCCCGCCGCGGCCGCCCGCCGCCTGAACGATGCGGCGCCGCGCCGGCCTGCCCGCCCTGTTCCTCTGCTGCGCGCTGCCCGCCGCCGCCGAGTGGCAGGTTGCGGCGCCCGACGAGCTGGCCGGCCGCATCTCGCCCTTCCTCACCGAACACACCGGGCGCCAGGGGGCACGCGCGCTGGGCGAGGAAATCCTCGCCACCGAAGGTTATTTCACGCCGCAGATCGAAATCGCCGACGGCGATGACGGGCTGACACTGAAGATCGACCCCGGCCCGCGCACCCACATTGCCGAAGTCGACCTCGCCATCGCCGGCCCGCTCGACCCGGCACGCCGCGAAGCGCTGCTCGCCGGCTGGCGGCTGCCGGTCGGCCAGCCCTTCCGCCAGGCCGACTGGAACGACGCCAAGCAGCAGGTGCTGGCCGAACTGCTCGCCGTCGACCACGCCGCCGCCCGCCTCGACGACAGCGCGGCGACGATCGACGCCGCGACGCAACGGGCGACGCTGCGCGCCCATTACGACGCCGGCCCGCGCTACCGCTACGGCGAACTGCGCATCGACGGCCTGCACCGCTTCCCACCCGAACTGGTCGCCCGCTACAACCGCCAGGTGCGGGTCGGCCGCCCCTACCGCGCCGAGGACCTGCACCTGCTCGCCAGCCAGTTGCAGGCGACGCCCTACTTCGCCAGCGCCCGCGCCGAACTCGACATGGACGCCGCCAGCATCGACGGCGACGGCAACGCGACGGTCCCGGTCGACCTGCGGCTGCGCGAACGGCCCGGTCACCGCGCCGGTTTCGGCGCCGGTTTCAGTTCGAACACCGGCGCCCGCGTCGAAGCCAACTACCAGACGCCGAACTTCCTCAACCAGGCCTGGGAATTCACCGGCGGCCTGCGCCTCGAACAAAAGCGGCAGACCCTCTACGGCGACGTCTTCCTGCCGCCGGACGCCAGCCAGCGCCGGCACGGCTTCGGCTTCGCGCAGGAAACCAGCGACATCGAGGACCTGCGCACCGAACGTCACGCCTTCGGCGTGCAGAGCATCCAGCAGCGCGGCAGCGTCGAGCAGCGGCTGTCGCTCAACTGGCAGCGCGAGCGGCGCTCGCCGGACGGCGCCGACAGCGTCACCAGCCGGGCGCTGGTCGCCAACGCCACGTGGACCTGGCGCGCCGTCGACAACCCGCTCGACCCGCGCGCCGGCCTGGTAGTCCAGTTGAGCCTCGGCGGTGCCGCCCGCGCCCTGTTTTCCGACGCCAATTTCGTGCGCACGCACGGTCGCGTCCAGTACTACCTGCCCGTCGGCAGGCGCGACACCCTGGCGCTACGCGGCGAACTTGGCCGCACCTTCGCCGACAGCCGCCTGCACGTGCCGCAGGATTACCTGTTCCGCACCGGCGGCACCGGCTCGGTACGCGGCTACGCCTACCAGAGCCTCGGCATCCGCGAAGGCACGGCGACCGTCGGCGGCCGCTACATGGCCGTCGCCAGCGCCGAGTACACGCACTGGCTGAACGACGACTGGGGCGTCGCCGCCTTCATCGACGCCGGCGACGCCGTCGATGCCCTCGCCGACGCCCGCCTCGCCGTCGGCTACGGGCTCGGCGTGCGCTGGCGCAGCCCGGCCGGGCCGATCGGCGCCGACCTCGGCTACGGCGAACGCGAGCGCGCCGTGCAACTGCATTTCTCGCTGGCGATCCCGTTCTGATCATGAAACGCCGCCTTGCCGCCCTCGCCTTGCTTATTGCCCTGCCACTGGCCGGTCTCGCCTGGCTGGCCGGCACCGGCAGCGGCCTGCGCACGCTGACCGGCCTCGCCAGCACGGCCAGCGGCGGTCGCCTGCAGTTCGCCGGCGTCGACGGCCGCCTCGCCGGCCCGCTACAGATCGCCGAAGTGCAATGGCTGGACGGCGAGCAACACATCACCATCGGCCAACTGCAACTCGCCTGGACGCCAGCTGCGCTGAGCGACGGCCGGCTGCAGATCGACGCGCTGACAATCGGCGAACTGCGCATCGACAGCCCGGCACAGCAGACGCCGACGCCAGCGCCCGCCGACCTGCGCCTGCCGCTGGCGCTTGCCGTCGACCGGCTGGAAATCGCTGCCGTGCACTACAACGGCAGCGCCCTGGCCAGCGAGCTGCGCGCCCGCCTGGCCAGCGACGGCCGCCAGCATCGCCTGAGCGCGCTCAGCCTGCGTAGCGGCGACGTCGTCATCGCCGGCGACGGCGAAATCGACGGCCTCGCCCCCTTCCCCCTGCGCGCCGACCTCGCCGTGCACGGCCAACTGGCCGAGCGCCCGCTCGCCCTCGACCTTCACGCCGCCGGCCCGCTCGCCCAACTGCCGCTGCGCCTGCAGGCGAAAAGCGGCATCGCCGGCGCCGGCGAAGCGCTGCTGACGCCGTTCGCCGAACAGCCTTTCGCCAGCGCCCACGTCGACCTCAAGGAGATCGACCCGGCCGCCTGGCAGGCCTCGCTACCCAGCGCCCGACTCGCCGCCCGCATCGATATCGCGCCGACCGACGACGGGGTGAGCGCCCGCTTCCAGCTCAGCAACGCCCGCCCCGGGCCGCTCGACCGCCAGGCACTGCCGTTCACCGAGCTGGCCGGCGACGCCAGCTGGCAGGCCGGCCGCCTGCAACTGCCGGCACTGCGCCTGACGCTCGCTGGCGGCGGCGAACTGCAAGGGCGCGGCGACTGGCAGGGCGAACAGGACGGCAGCCTGCAGCTCGAACTGAGCGCCAGCCGCCTCGACGCCGGCCGCCTGCTCGCCGCATTGCGGCCGACCCGGCTGGCCGGGACGATCAAGGCCGAACTGGGCGCCAACGCCCAGCAGGTCCGCGTCGACCTGGCCGACCCGCGCTTTCGCCTGCGCGCCGCGGTCGAGCACGCGGCGGCGACGGTGCGCGTCGAACAACTCGAACTGGCGGCCGGCGACGCCCGCTTGCAGGCAAGCGGCGAGCTGCACACCGGCGACCTCAGCTTTCGCGCCGACGCCCGCCTCGACCGTTTCGACCCGGCGCGTTTCGCCGCGCTGCCGGCGGCGACGCTGAACGCGACGCTGCAGGCGAGCGGCCGCCTCGGCTCCAAACCAGTGGTGGACGGCGAATTCGCGCTGCGCGACAGCCGCTTCCGCGACCAGCCGGTGAGCGGCCAGGGCAAGCTGCGCCTGGCCTGGCCGCTGCTCAGCAACGTCGACCTGCAACTGGCGCTGGCCGGCAACCGGCTGCAGGCGAACGGCGCCTTCGGCCGCGCCGACGACCGCCTGAACGTCGTCATCGACGCCCCGCAGCTCGCCGCGCTCGGCGGCGAAGGCGGCATCGCCGGCCGCCTCGAACTCGGCGGCACGCTCGACCGGCCCAGCCTGAGCGCCAGCCTGCAGGCGGCGACGCTCGGTCTGCCGGGCAGCTTCCGCCTGCACGGCCTCAAGCTCGACGGCCAGCTCGGCGCCGCCGACGAAGCGCCGCTGAAGATCCGGCTCGGCCTTGACGCAATCGGCGACGGCCACGCCGCGACCTGGGCGCAAGCCCTGCAACTCGACGTCGACGGCAGCCGGCGCAGCCACCGGCTACGCCTGACCAGCCGCCTGGCCGGCGGCGAACGCCTGCAACTGGCAGCCAGCGGCGGCCTCGGCGACAAGCGCTGGCAGGGCCAGCTCGACAAGCTGACGCTGGCCGCCGGGGAAGCGGCGCGCAACCTGCGCCTGCTCGCCCCGGCCGCCGTGCAACTCTCCGGCGACGCCTGGTCGCTCGGTCCGCTGCGCCTGGCCGGCGCCCCCCTCGACTGGCAGGCGACGCTCAGCGCCAGCGCCGACGGTAGCCGGCTGAAAGGCGAACTGCAGGCCAGCGGCAGCCGCGTCGGCAAGGTCGACGCCCAGCTCGAGGCGATGCTCGTCAGCCCCTGGCAGCTTGCCACCGACCGCCCCTGGCAGGGCCGCTTCGAGGCCGCCGTCAACGACCTCGCCTGGCTCGGCGAACTGCTCGGCGAGCAGTGGCGCAGCGCCGGCGAACTGACGGCAACGCTGCGCCTGGCCGGCACGCCGGCCAAGCCGCAACTCTCGGGCACGGTGCACGGCAGCCGGCTGGCGGTGAGCGATAGCGAGAGCGGCATGCGCCTCGAACAGGGCGAACTCGCCGCCGACATCGCCGACAACCGCCTGCAACTGCGCCGCTTCGTTTTCGTCAGCCCGCACCAGCCGCTGCCGCGCCCGCTGCGCCAGCGCCTGGGCGACGCGGCGGCGGCCCAGAGCGCGCCGGGCAAGCTGGAAGTCACCGGCAGCATCGCCATCGACCCGGCGAGCAGCGACGGCCAGGCCAATCTCGACGTCAATCTGGAGCGCGTCGGCGTCCGCCAGCGTCCGGACCAGTGGCTGAACCTTTCCGGCCAGGGCAAGCTGAGCTGGCAGCAGGCGGCGCTCGGCCTGCGCGGCCAGCTTGCCGTCGATGCCGCCTGGTGGCAGATGGCGCCGGCCGGCGCGCCGCGCCTGTCGGACGACGTCATCGTCCAGCGCCCGGGGCAGAAAGCCGCCACCGGCAGCCGGCCGCGTCTCGACCTCGACCTGGAAATCAGCCTCGGCCGCCACTTCCTGTTCGACGGCAGCGGGCTGTCCACCCGGCTGGCCGGCAGCCTGCGCCTGACCGCCAGCGGCCGCGACCTGCCGCGCGCCAGCGGCACCATCCGCACCCGCGACGGCCGTTTCGACGCCTACGGCCAGCAACTTGAGATCGAGCGCGGCGAACTGCGCTTCCAGGGCCTGCCGGAGAACCCGGCGCTCGACGTGCGCGCGGTGCGCAAGGGGCTGGCCGTCGAAGCCGGCGTGCAGATTTCCGGCACGGCGCAGAAACCGGTGCTGCGCCTGGTCTCCGACCCCGAACTGCCGGACGCCGAAAAGCTCTCCTGGCTGATCCTCGGCCACGGCCCGGAAGGCACCGGCAGCGGCGACGCCAGCGTCCTGCTCTCGGCCGCCGCCGGCCTGCTCGGCAACGATTCAGGCAAACTGGTGCAGCAGATCAAGCGCAGCTTCGGCATCGACGAGTTCGGCGTCCGCCAGGGCAGCCTCGACGGCAGCGGCCGCCAGGCCGGCAGCCGGATCGCCGGCGGCAGCGTGGACACCAGCGGCAGCACCGGCCAGCAGATTCTCAGCATCGGCAAGCGCCTGACCGAGAAGGCGACGCTCGGCTACGAGCAGTCGCTGGGCACCGCCGACAGCCTGGTCCGCCTGTCGGTGGCGCTGACCCGCGACATCACGCTGATCGGCCGCGCCGGTAGCGACAACGCCGTCGATATCTTCTACACCCTCACCTGGGGTCTTCCGCCGGCGCGCCGGGGGCGGCGGGAAGCGGCGCCCTGAGCGCCAGGTCGTGGCGGCGCCGGGTTGAAAACCGCACCAAGCAAAATTAGCCCGATGGCATAATTCAAAACTCCCATCTTGCTGCTTCCGCGATCAGCCATGCTTGCCGAGCGTAAAACAGTCCTGATTCTGTGCAAGACCTACCCTTCGCCCAGCGCAAGCTACGTCGAGACATCCTGTGTGGCAGGCATGGAACATACGGGAAAACTGATCCGGCTGTTCCCTGTTCCTTTTCGACTGGTCAGCGACGAGCAGCAATTCAGGAAATGGCAGTGGATCACCGCCAGGGTCCGCAAGACCAGGGAAGATAATCGTCCGGAAAGCCACCGCATTTCCGTCGACACCATCGAACTTCTCGGCGAACCCTTGTCGCCCCGCAACGAATGGGGCGAAAGACGGCAGGCCATTGCCCCGCTCCAAATTTTCACCAGTTTCGCTGCACTTGATGCGGCCCGGGAGACAAGGGGAATCTCCCTTGGCTTGCTACGCCCGCAACGTCTGATCGACTTGCTAATCACGAGCGCCGACACCCCCGAATGGACGCCAGAAGAAAAAGCAAAACTGATGCAAGCGCAGACCCAAGGGTCGCTTTTCGATCAGCATGACGAACAGAAATCGCTGAAGTTGCTCAAAAAATTACCGTTCGACTTCCATTACGTCTATGCCTGCGAATCCGATGGCATCGTCACGACGCACAAACACAAGCTCGTCGACTGGGAAGCCGGCGCGCTGTTCTGGAATGTTCATCGTAAGCAGGACTGGCAAAAGCTGTTCCGGCAAAAGTACCTTGTCGAATTCTCGACCAAGGACCTGCTTTTTCTGATGGGAACAATTCATCGCTTTCCGAAGCAATGGCTGATCGTCGGCGTGATCTATCCGCCTAAGCCACTAGCCGCACAGGCTGGTCAGGGAGAACTGTTTTAGCGGTCAGGTGACTGACCGATAGCCCGCTGCCAAGGCGCATCGCCGCACGGGCGACATAGCTGCGATGACAGAAGTTGAAATCAGCTTCGAAACAGATCAGGCATACGATTGAACTACGGGCCATTCCTGCCAGTTGGCTGACCATGTTGTCCTGAGTGGCAAGATAGCGCTGAAAATCTCGAGCATAGGTCTGCCAGTCGCCATCCATCCGATAACGGTTACGGATCTGCTTGGGACATCCCAGCGCAGGTGCGTGGAAATACGCAATCCCATGACGTTTCAGGCTCTCTGCCAGCGCGGTTTTGGAGAAGCCTTTTTTCCTCGACAACGGCAATTCACGAACATCGACAATGGTCTTGACCCCAACCACTTGCAGCCGACTGATGAAAGCGTCGATATCAAGGCCCTCATAGCCGAAGGTATAAAGAGGAACGGACATTAATACTTGCCAAGTGAAGGATCGATGGTCAGTTTAATTTCTCCGTCTCAATTCACCAACTGACAGCCGTGCCGGCAGCGACAACGCGGTCGATCTCTTCTACACCCTCACCTGGAGTCTTCCGCCGGCGCTCCGGGGGCGGCGGGAAGCGGCGCCTTGAACGGCGGCATCTCGTGGCGGCGCTGGGCGACCAGGATGAGCAGGGCGGAGACGATGACGACGATCAGCACGCTGCCGCCAACCCATTCCGGCACCGGCACCACCATGCGCGCGGTGAGGTAGAGCAGCACGGTGATCAGGCCGCGCGGCGCCAGCCATAGCAGCGACGGCGCCAGGGAGCCGCCGAAGCTGCGCAGCAGCGCGGCGCGCGACAGGTAGATGATGAACAGCACGACCAGCGCGCCAAACCAGGCCTTCGGCATCGCCAGCGTGCCGAGATCGGTCCAGTAGCCGAGCAGGATGAAGAAGAAACCGCGCACGGCGAAGGTCAGTTCGAAGGCGATCGCCTTGAATTCGTTGAGTGTCGTGTCGTAGTGGTCGCTCATCCAGTGCTCGAACAACGGCACCCGGGTGATCAACAGCGGATTGTTGATGGTCAGGCCGAACAGCAGGACCATGATCAGCGGCGACAGGTAGAGCAGCTTGCCCGCCGCGTAGAGGCCGAGCAGGCCGGCGAGCAGCGGCAGGAAGCGGATCGGCCCGCGGCTGTGCATCAGGATCAGGGCCAGGCCGATGGCACAGATCACCGAAAGCACCAGCGACACCAGGCCGCCGCCGAGCAATCCCTGAACAATGCCAAGGAAGGAGCCGTCGGAATGGACCAGGGCGAAGAAGACGATGACGCCGATGATGTCGGATAGCGCGCTTTCATAGACGACGAATTCGCGCCCGTGCGCCGGCAGGAACTGGCTGTTGGGGATGGCGACAGCGCTGGAGATCAGCGCGAAAGGGACGGCGATCACCGCCGCCTTGAAGTAACCGAAGGCGAAGTAGAGCTCGATCAGTGGCGTCAGGACGACGAAGCAGGCGAGGAAGCCGAGCCAGGCCATCCACATCGCCGCCCGCGCCGAGTACAGGCGTTCGCGCGACAGCGAGATGTCGAGCGAGCCTTCGAGGACGATCAGCACCAGGCCGATGGTGCCGATGATCGGCACCACCATGTCGAGGCCGGCCAGCGTCCAGCCGGCGACGTGCAGCAGCGGCTTGGTCAGCATGCCGGCAGCGATCAGCAGGATCACCGGCGGAATCCGGTAGTGCCGGCCGGCGCGTTCGATGGCAAAGGCCACAAGGAGGATCGCCGAGGCGAACAGGATCGAAACATGAACGTTCATGCCGTCCCTCCCGAAGCTGGTTGTGCGCGGCGACGACCGAGCCAGGCGATGGCGTCGTCCACATAGGTGAAGACGACCGGGATCACCAGCAGGCTGAGGAAGGTCGAAGTGATCAGGCCGCCGATGACGACGATCGCCATCGGTGCCCGGAAACTGGGATCGGCGCCGATGCCGAGGGCAATCGGCAGCATGCCGGCGCCCATCGCGATGGTCGTCATGACGATCGGCCGCGCCCGCTTGCGGCAGGCGTCGAGCAGCGCGTGCCAGCGGTCGAGCCCGTGCTCGCGGCGGGCGAGGATGACGTAGTCGATGAGCAGGATCGAGTTCTTGGTGGCGATCCCCATCAGCATGATGAGGCCGATCATCGACGGCATCGACAGCGCCTTCTGGGCGATGAACAGCGCCAGGAAGGCGCCCGGCACCGACAGCACCAGCGCTGCCAGGATGGTCACCGGCTGCACGAAATCCTTGAACAGCAGGACCAGCACGATGTAGATGCAGAGCACGCCGGTGGCCATCGCCAGGCCGAAGCTGGCGAACAGCTCGCCCATCGCCTCGGCGTCGCCGATCGTCGACTGGATGATGCCAGGCGGCAGTTGCTGCAGGCTGGGCAAGGCGAGCGCCGCCTTTTCGACGTCGCCGAGCGCACGGCCGTTCAGTTCGACCTCGAAGTTGATGTTGCGCAGGCGGTCGTAGCGGTCGATCTCGGCCGGTCCGCCGGCGATGTCCACGCTGGCGACATTGGCCAGCAGCACCGGGCCGTGGCGGCCGGGCACGGTGAGCTGGCGCAGCAGGTCGAGGTCGGCGCGGGCGGCGGGCGGCAGCTTGACGACGATCGGCACCTGGCGCTGCTGCAGGTTGAGCTTGGCCAGCCCCTGGTCGTAGTCGCCAGCGGTGGCGATGCGCAGGGTATCGGCGATCGCCGCCGAGGTCACGCCGAGGTCGGCCATGCGCGCGAAGTCGGGGCGGATCACCAGTTCCGGCCGGGTCAGGCTGGCCGTCGTGGTGACGCTGCCGATGCCGGGTATGCCGCGCAACTCGCGCTCGACCTGGCGGGCGTGGCTGGCCAGCAGTTCGCCGTCCTCGCCGGCCAGGACGATGACGTACTTCTCGTTGGCCGAGGCGAGGCCGACCTTGATCCGCGCCCCCGGCACCGCCGCCAGCGCCTGGCGTAGTTCGCCCTCGATCTGCTGCTTGCTGATCCCCGAACGCTCGCCGCGCGGCGTCATGTTCACGGTCAGCGTCGCCTTGCGCACCTCGGCGGCGCCGCCCGGCATGAACGGGTCCTTGCCGGCGGCACCGCCGCCGAGCGCGGTATAGACCAGGCGGACCTGCGGATGGGCGGCCACCACCTGCCGCGCCTGCTCGGCCACCGCCAGCGTCTCGGCGAAGCGGGCGCCGGGCGGCAGCTCGACATGAACCTGGGTCTGCGACAGGTCGTCCGGCGGCAGGAAACCGGTCGGCAGCAGCGGCACCAGCGCGAAGGAGCCGAAGAAGAAGGCGCCGGCGGCGACCAGCGTCAGCACGCGGTGGCGCAGGCACCAGCCGGCCCAGCCCGCATAGATGCGCAGCCAGCGCGGCTCGGCATGGGCGGTAGTGGGGCGCAGCAGGTAGGCGGCCATCATCGGTGTCAGCATGCGGGCGACGACCAGCGAGAAAAAGACGGCGATCGCCGCCGTCCACCCGAACTCGATGAAGAACTTGCCGGCGACGCCGCTCATGAAGGCGGTCGGCAGGAACACCGCGATCAGCGTGAAGGTGGTGGCGATGACCGCCAGGCCGATCTCGTCGGCTGCTTCCATGGCTGCCTGGTAAGGCGTCTTGCCCATCGCCAGGTGGCGCATGATGTTCTCGATCTCGACGATGGCGTCGTCGACCAGGATGCCGACCACCAGCGACAGCGAGAGCAGGCTGACGACGTTGATCGTGAAGCCCATCAGGTACATCGCGGCGAAGGTCGGAATGATCGACAGCGGCAGCGCGGTGGCGGCGACGAAGGTGGCGCGGCCGTCGCGCAGGAACAGCCAGACGACGATGACGGCGAGGATGGCGCCTTCGATCAGCAGCCACATCGAACCTTCGTAGTTCTCGATCACCGGGTCGACGAAGTTGAAGGCCTCGGTGATCTCGATGTCCGGGTGTTCGGCACGCAGGCGGGCGAGGACGACGGCCACCGAGTCCGCCACCTCGACTTCGCCGGCGCCCTTGCTGCGCGAGATTTCGAACCCGACCACCGGCTTGCCGTTGAGCAGCGCCGCGCTGCGCCGTTCGGCGATGTCGTCGCTGACCGTGGCGATCTGGTCGAGCCGGACATGACGGCCGTCGCCGAGGAGGATGTCGATCGCTGCCAGTTCCGCCGCCGAGCGCACGGTGCCGATGGTGCGCACCGACTGTTCGACGCCGCCGATGTCGCTGCGCCCGCCCGAGGCTTCCTGCTGGATCTGCCGCAGCTGCCGGGAGATGTCGGCGGCCGAGGCGCCGAGCGCGAGCAGGCGGGCCGGGTCGAGTTCGACACGCAGTTCGCGGCTGACGCCGCCGACGCGGGCCACGGCGCCGACGCCGCGGGCGCTGAGGATGGCCTTGGCGACGGTGTTGTCGACGAACCAGGAGAGCGCCTCCTCGTCCATCCGCGACGAGGCGACGGTATAGGTCAGGATCGGCGCACCGGCCACCGACACCTTGCTCACCACCGGATCCTTGAGGTCGCCCGGGAGGTCGGAGCGGATCCGCGACAGCGCGTCGCGCACGTCGTCGACCGCCTCCTGGGTGGGCTTTTCCAGGCGGAACTCGACGGTGATCGTCGCCGTCCCGTCCTGCACCTTGGTATAGATGTGCTTGACGCCCTGCAGCGTCGCCACCGAATTCTCGATCTTGCGCGCCACCTCGGTTTCCATCTGCGCCGGCGCGGCGCCGGGCAGGCTGGCGCTGACCGTCACCGTCGGCAGGTCTACGTCCATGAACTGCTGCACCTTCATGGCCTTGAAAGCGACCAGCCCGGCCAGCGTCAGCAGCAGGAAGAGCAGGATCGCCGGGATCGGGTTGCGGATCGACCAGGCGGAAACGTTCATTGACCGCCACCCGCGGCCAGCACCTGCACCAGATCACCATCGGCCAGGAAGCCGGCGCCGCTGGCGACGATGCGCGCCGCCGCCGGCAGGCCATCGACGATCTCGACCCGTTCGCCCTGGCGGCGGCCGAGGCCGACCTTGGTCTGGGCGACGCGGTCGGCGCCCTGCAGCGTGAAGACGTAGGCGAAACCCTCGCGCAGCACCACCGCCGCCTGCGGCACGCTGAGCGCCGGCGCCTTGCCGAGTTCGAACTCGCCGCGCGCGAACATGCCGGCGCGAATCGTGCCGGCAGCCGGCAGATCGACGAAGACGGTGCCGTTGCGGGTCGCCGGATCGACCGCCGGCGCCACCTGGCGCACCTTGCCGTCGACCGTCGCACCGCCCGGGCCGGTGATGCGCACCGGGCCGCCGCCGACGATCCGCCCGAGGTCGGCCGACGGCACCGCCGCCCGCCATTCGAGACGGCCGCCGCGGATCAGCCGGAACAATTCCTGGCCGGCCGTCGTCAGCGAACCGACGGCAGCGCTGCGTGCCGAGACGATGCCGTCGTCCGGCGCCTTGATCTCGGTGCGCGCCAGCCGCAGCGCCGCCGCATCCAGCCGCGCCCGTGCTGCTGCCAGGCGGGCGGCCGTTGCCTGCTCAGCGGTCTGGTACTGGGTATTCATCTGCTGGCTGTAGAAACCTTTCGCCTGCAGTTCCTTGGCCCGCGCCGCATTGCCGCGCGCCTCGGCGACACTGGCCTCAAGCTCGGCCACCGCCGCCTGCGCCTCGGCCTGCTCGCTGGCCGCCGTCGCCGCATCGAGACGCGCCAGCACCTGGCCCTTGCGCACGGTCTGACCGACATCGACCGCCACTTCGACGATACGCAGGCCGGACAGCTCGGCGCCGATCACCGCTTCCTGCCAGGCGACGACGTCGCCGTTGGCGCTCAGGGTGCGCGGCCAATCGACCGTCTGCGGCGCCACCACGGCAACGCTCAAGGCCGGCTTGGCGGCGGCTTGCGGCGGCGCCGCTTCCTTGCCGCAAGCGGCAAGCAGCAAGACGAGCGCCAGCGCGCCGACGCGCCGGCAACCTGCCAAACGGGATACAAACTGAGTCTGCCTGTCGATCATGCCGAACCTGCCCGGGCTGGAAAACTTGCGGATGATACCGCGTTGCAGCACAAGCCGTTTCGACTACGCCTCGATGACCGCCCACTGGCGATATTACGCATCAGATATCAATGCAGAACCTCTATTGACCACGGTGACGTTGTCATGATGCAATCGCCATTCCCTCGTCATGCCCCCCAGCCCGATGTCCCTCCCGTCGCCGTTTGCCGCCTTTCTCTCGCAACACGCCCGACTGCTGGAGATCACCACGGCACTGCCGGAAGCGGCGCTGGTCGTCGAGCGTTTCTCCGGGCGGGAAGCGGTCAACGCGCTGTTCCGCTTCGAGATCGACTGCATTTCCACCAGCGCCGGCCTCGACCTGCTGGCGCTGACCGGCGAGGAAATCACCCTGCGCCTGCTGCAGGCCGACGGCAGCAAGCGCGCCTGGCACGGCTACGTCACCGAATCGCTGCAACTCGGCGCCGACGGCGGTTTCGCCCGCTACCGGCTGATCATGGAGCCCTGGCTCGCCCTGCTGCGCGAGCGTCGCGACAGCTACGTGTTCCAGGACAAGACGGTGCTCGAGATCCTCGGCCAGCTCTTCGCCGATCACCCGCAGGCCAACTGGGCGCAGGGCGTCACCCAGGAACTGCGCCGCTACAGCCTGTCCATCCAGTACCGCGAATCCGACCTCGACTACTGCCGCCGCCTGCTCGCCGAGGAAGGCCTGTCCTTCCGCTTCAGCCACGACCAGAACGCGGTGGCCGGCGACGAAGCCACGCACGCCCGTCACCGCCTGGAAATCTTCGACCGCGAGACCGAACTGCCCGAGCTGGCGCAGCCCGTCCTGCGTTTTCATCGCAACAACGCGACCGAGGCGAGCGACACCGTCCAGACCTGGCAGGAAATCCGCAACGCCCTGCCCAACGCCGTCACCATCGCCGGCTGGGACTACAAGACGCTGCTCGCCACCGGCGCCGAAGTCGAATCGACCCAGGACAATGGCGAAGTGCCGCGCATGGAAGTGCATGACGCGTCGCTCCCCTACCGCTACACCGACGGCGCCGCCGCCCGCCGCCATGCCGATCTGCGCCTGGCCGCCTGGGAAGCCGCCTACCGCCGCTTCGCCGGCGACAGCACGGTGCGCCAGGCCGCCGCCGGGCAGAAC